>NZ_KV804369.1:0-105698 GCF_001811315.1 Bacteroides sp. HMSC067B03
CTCAGGTAGTCGTGAATCTTGCTGCTCAAGCCGGTGTGCGTTATAGCATCACTAACCCCGATGCATATATTGAAAGTAACCTTATTGGATTTTATAATATTTTAGAAGCCTGCCGTCATCATAGTGTGGAGCACTTGGTATATGCTTCTTCCAGTAGCGTATATGGAAGTAATAAGAAAGTGCCTTATAGTACCGATGATAAGGTGGATAATCCTGTATCACTCTATGCTGCTACTAAAAAAAGCAATGAGTTAATGGCTCACGCTTACAGTAAGCTCTATAACATACCAAGTACAGGTTTGCGGTTCTTCACCGTTTATGGTCCCTGTGGTCGTCCCGATATGGCTTACTTTAGCTTTACCAACAAACTTTTGAAGGGTGAGACCATTCAGATTTTTAATTATGGTAATTGCAAACGCGACTTCACCTACATTGATGATATCGTAGAGGGCGTTGTCCGTATTATGCAGTATGCTCCTGAGAAGAAAAATGGTGATGACGGACTTCCAATTCCACCATACAAAGTATATAATATTGGTAACAACTCACCTGAGAATCTCCTTGATTTTGTGACCATTCTTCAGGAAGAGCTCATAGCAGCCAAGGTACTTCCCGATGATTACGATTTTGAGATACACAAAGAGTTAGTGCCAATGCAACCTGGGGATGTGCCTGTGACTTATGCTGATACTACTCCTCTGGAACAAGATTTTGGCTTCAAGCCATCAATCTCACTACGTAAAGGTTTAAGGGCTTTCGCTCAATGGTACTCTAGGTACTATAAGTGTGAAGAGTAGTTTATGCAAAGTTAATCGAAGTCCCCAATACTATGGCACCTGCGAATACCATCTTTAGACTTTCGTCTTCAGCCTTTCCTCTTTCCTAAAATATTTAGATACTGCTACTGTATTTTGCAACTTTTTTTCTAGTGGTAATTCTGTGGTTAGGCTGCTTGCAAAAGAACAAAAAATAAAATAATAACAGTCAATTTATGGCAAAGAAAGTTATGCTAGTCTTCGGAACCCGACCAGAGGCAATTAAGATGTGTCCACTGGTTAAGGAGTTCCAGAAGCGCAACGATGAGTTCGAAACTATCGTGTGTGTTACTGGTCAACATCGTGAAATGCTTGATCAAGTTCTCAAAATCTTCGATGTGAAGCCTGATTACGACCTCAACATTATGAAACAAGGTCAGGATCTTACTGATGTGACTGCACGTGTCCTCACCGGTCTTCGTGATGTGTTCAATGAGTGTCGTCCAGATGTTGTACTCGTTCATGGTGACACCACTACCTCAACGGCAGGTGCCCTTGCTGCGTTTTATGCTCAGATTCCTGTAGGTCATGTGGAGGCAGGTCTTCGCACTCATAATATTTACTCTCCATGGCCAGAGGAGATGAACCGTCAGATTACAGGACGTATTGCTACCTATAACTTTTCTCCAACTCCACTTTCTGAGAAGAACTTATTAGAGGAGAAGGCCCATGGCAACATCTATGTGACTGGCAATACCGTTATTGATGCCCTTCATATGGTGGTGAATAAACTTAAGGACGATGATGCGCTTGCTAAGGAGCAAGAGAACATACTTGCACAGGCAGGTTACGATGTAACACGTCTTGCTAATAACAAGAAGCTCGTCCTCATCACTGGTCACCGTCGCGAGAATTTTGGTGACGGTTTCATTCGTATGGTAACTACAATGAAGGATCTTTCAGAAAAATATCTTGAGGTTGATTTCGTATATCCTATGCATCTCAATCCTAACGTGCGCAAGCCCATTCATGAGGTGTTTGGTGAAGATCTTACTCGTCCTAACTTTTTCTTTATTGAGCCACTTCAGTATCTCGAGTTTGTATACCTTATGAGCAAAGCTACCATTGTTTTGACCGATTCTGGTGGAATCCAAGAGGAGGCTCCAGGACTTGGAAAGCCAGTACTCGTAATGCGTGATACCACAGAGCGTCCTGAAGCACTTGCATCTGGTACTGTTCATCTTGTGGGAACAGATTATGATAAGATAATGAATGAGGTAAGCGTCCTCCTCGACGATGCAGCAGCATATGATGCTATGAGCAAAGCTGTTAACCCTTACGGTGATGGACAGGCTTGCTGTCGCATTGCAGACATCCTTGCTGACAAAGAGACAGAACGTTACGATGTCAATTTCATCCCAACAACAGAAAATAACAACAAAAAATAACTCATTAAAAATCAAACTCATGATTAATGTAATTGGATTGGGTTACATCGGTCTTCCGACCGCCCTTATGATGGCCTCTCACGGAGTTGAGGTCATCGGTACTGACTACAACGAGCAGCTCGTTAACACCCTCAATGCAGGTCACACCACCTTCAAAGAGGATGGTATCGACGAACTCTTTCATAATGCCCTCAAAGCTGGCATCAAGTTCACTACAGAGTACCAGAAGACAGACATATATGTCGTGTCCGTTCCTACACCATACGACAAGTTTTCAAAGAAGGTTGACGCATGCTATGTAGTAGCAGCTGTCAAGGAAGTGATGAAGGTTTGCCCTAAGGGAGCAACCGTAGTTATCGAGTCAACTGTCAGTCCAGGAACCATCGACAGGTTCGTACGTCCTGTCATCGAGGAGAACGGCTTCAAGATTGGTGAGGACATAAACCTTGTGCACGCTCCTGAGCGTATTATCCCAGGCAACATGATTTATGAGCTTCTTCACAACAACCGCACTATCGGTGCTGACTCACGTGAGATTGGTGAGAAGGTAAAAGAGTACTATGCAAGCTTCTGTCAGGGTGATATTGTAGTAACCGATATTCGTACTGCGGAGATGACCAAGGTAGTTGAAAACACCTTTCGTGCAGTTAACATCGCTTTCGCTAACGAGCTTGCACGTATCTGTCGTCACGACAATATGAACGTATACGAGATTATCCGCATCTGCAACATGCACCCACGTGTAAATATTCTTCAGCCAGGACCTGGTGTAGGTGGGCATTGTATTTCTGTCGACCCATGGTTCCTCGTTGGAGACTATCCACAGCTCGCTAAGGTAATCGATGAGTCGATGAAGACTAACGATAGCCAGCCAACATTCGTTCTTGAGCGCATTTATGAGATCATGAAGGAGAATAATATCACCGATAACCGTAAAGTAGGCCTCTATGGGTTGACTTATAAGGAGAATGTTGATGACTTCCGTGAGTCTCCAGCCCTTCAATTACTCGATATTCAGCAGCGCCACTTAGCTCGTCCATTGAAGTGCTACGATCCTTTTCTCGAGAACCACAAGATTGCAGAGAATCAGTTCTCTGATTTCGATGAGTTCCTGAAGGATGTTGATATGGTCGTATTGATGGTTAAGCACGATCACATCAAGCACAACTGGGATAGGCTCAAGGGTAAGGTGATATTGGATTGCTTCAATATTTGTCCACTTGAGGGAGTTTATCACATTTAAAATATAAGGTTATTCGTCAGCACAGGTGGAGCACAAGCTTGCAGTTCGATTCTGCCTGACGGAGCAAATTGATAATAGTCAAATTTTAAACAATGAAAAGAGTTGGATTATTAATAGCTTATAAAAATCCAAATTATGGCACTATGCTTCAGGCATTTGCAACTCAATATATTGTTGAGTCTTTAGGGTGTGAAACAGAGATAATCGATTATACTGCAGATCGTTTTAACAAACATTATCCGCTTGATTTGGGCTTGTTTCGTTTTTTGATTGATGCTTATCAAGAAAAGAAGAAAAAGGCAGCACGCACAAAATTTAATGATGCAACTTTTCAAAATAACATTGCGAAAAGAAAAACTTCTTATGTAGAATTCATACATCGAAGATTACATAATATAAAGGAAGTTTCAGGTTTTTCAAATCTCTGTAAACTAGGTTCTGAATATGATGCTGTTCTTATTGGTAGTGACCAGAAATGGCATCCTGGATTCTCATTTGGAGTTGATTCTTCATTCCGTTTTGTGCCCAAGAGCGTTCGAACAATATCTTATGCAACTAGTCTTGGTGTTTCAGAATATCCAAAGAGCTATTGGAGAACATCTCGTAAAGCTTGGAGCAGGATAGACTATCTTTCTGTACGAGAAAAAACAGGAGCAGATATTATTTCAAAAGTATGTGATAATAATATTCATGCTGAGGTTGTTGTTGATCCTACCTATCTAATATCTTGCGAAGATTGGAAAAAGATTTTTCCAGTTGAAAAGAAATTTGAAGACAAGTATATTTTCTGCTATTTCTTAGGAAATGATGAAGAGTCAAAGAAATGTGCTCGTAGATATGCTAATTTGAAGGGGCTCAAACTTGTATCAGTAGTTAGTAACGAAAGTTATTCAGAAATAGACCAGGAATACGCAGATTTTCTAATGACAGGTGAGTCTCCAGACAGTTTCGTTAATTGGATAAGGGGGGCAGAATGTGTGTTTACAGATTCTTTCCATGGTACAGCATTTTCTATAATGAATGAAAAGCAGATATATGTGTTTTATAGGAAGAATACTGGAGTAAAGTTACAGCGTCATTCTAGAATCGATGATATCCTTTCTCTTTGGGAGATTAAATATAGATTAATTACAGATAAGCATAGGGAATGGGATAGTTATCAGGAACAGCCAATCGATTATACACTTGTTACCCAAAAGGTTCAATCAGAGCGCGAGAGATCAATGAAATTCTTGAAAGCAGCATTAACTTTTTAATATGTTGACATCCGGTTTATATCAAAGTAAGAATCAATGCTGTGGCTGTGAATTATGTTCTTGTGTCTGCCCGAAGAATTTAATTAGAATGCAACCAGATGACGAAGGCTTTCTGTATCCATATATAGAGACAGATGAGGGGTGTATACATTGTAATAAATGTATAAAAATCTGCCCAATGAAGTCCTCTAATCGAAATGATATTGTATTGAAAGCTTCGTTTGGCGGGCAAACGCGAGATATTGATGGAACGAGATATAGTTCTTCTGGAGGCTATGCAACGGCCATCAGTAAGCAATTTATTTTGGAAAAGGGTGTTGTTGTTGGTGTACGTTATTCTTCTGATTTTTCAAAATCGGAATATGCAATAGCAGAAACTATTGAGGAATTAGAACAGTTTAGGACTTCTAAGTATATTCAAGCTGAGAAGGGTGGTATCTATCAAACGATAAGAAATATAAAAAGGAAAAAAATATTATTTATCGGTCTGCCATGTGAAGTTTCAGCTCTGTATAATTATTGGGGGCGTAACACAGATAATTTATATTCTATATCTTTGGTGTGTCATGGACCTACGACTCCTAAGGTGCAAAATCTTTTTGCAAGTAAATTAAAAGAAAATAATAATTCTCAGATAAAGTATTTCTCCGTAAGATATAAAGAGAGTGGTTGGAAACCATATTATATTTATGCCGATTTTGAAAATGGGAAACATCATCAAGAACTTTTTAAAGGAAGTAGTTATGAGATTGCTTTTCAGTATCTGAAGCGACCTTCATGTTCTTCTTGTAGATATAAACTTGGTGATCAAGAATTCGGACTCGTATCTGATTTAACACTTGGTGATTTTCATGCTGTAGAAAAAAATATGCTCCAATATAGTCCTTGGGGGGTATCACAAGCGAGTGTTCAGTCGGAGAAAGGTGAATATTTGATTGATCTTGCAAGAAGGCAATGCAATGTTGAGTTCATTCCTGAAAAATATATAACTAAATATAATTATGCATTTCATCATCCTGTAGCTCAGAAGACAGGTAGAGAATCTTTTAAGCGTATACTTTTACGGGAGGGATTAGATTGTGCAGCAAAGAGTTTGCTGGTGCAAATCCCTACTTGTTATATTAATGCAAAAAGGAGAATAATATCATTCCTCTATAATGTAAAATTATATCTTATATCAAAGTAAAATGGGGAAAAGCTTAAAAAGCGTTTTTTTATCTGGAACAATGTGGACAGCTGCCGAAAATGTTATATTTACAGTATTAGGTATTGTACAATTGGCAATAACTAGTAGAATATTGTCTTCAACTGATTTTGGTGTCTATGCTATTGCTGTGTTTTTTACTGGCCTTGGAACAATTGCGTTTTCTATGGGATTAGGCCCAGCTTTAGTTCAGAAGAAAGGAGATATTAAAGACTATTTGGATACGGCTTGGTCTGCGAATTTATTAGCATCAATAGTAGCAACAATAGTTTTGGAATTTTTGATATTTCCAATATGCACTTATTATTACCATAATGAGGAAGGAGTGCTTCCATCTATGGTTATAATGTTAAGTGTTATATTCTCAGCAGGACAAAATCCTGCAATAGCATATTTTCAGAAGGAGATCAAATTAAAGAAATACTTCTATCTTAAAGTTTTTCCAAAAATTCTTAGTTTTGTTCTCGTTGTAGTTAGCGTGTACTACATGAAGTCTTATTGGGGATTAATTATTGCACTACTATCAGAATATTTGTTTAGGCTAATATATTCATTCTTTGTTTATCCATATAAAGTTAAGTTTGTTATTGACAAAGATAAATTTTATGAGCTATATAGATTTGGGGGGTGGTTGCAGTTGAAAAATATCACGTCATGGTTTGCTACTAATATTGATGTTGCTATAGTCGGTAACGTTTTGGGTACAGCATCTCTTGGATTGTATAATCGTGCTCAAACAATTGCAGGTTATCCAAGAACTTTCGTTACAGGTGTGATTGATAATGTCGCCTTTCCACTTTATGCTCAGATAACAGACGATAAATCTAGGGTCGACCATGTCCTTAGTCAAATTCAGAATATTGTCATGTATCTTCTTTCCATGATGTGTATTGTGGTTGTGCTTTATGCAAAGCCTATTGTTCTTCTTGTATTGGGCAGTACTTGGGTGGAAATGGTTGAACCGTTTAAAATAATATTTGTATCATATGTTTTTCAAACTTTGTTGTTTTCATTTAATCCATTATTGAGAGCTTATGGCTTTACAAAACAGGAATTCAGATTTTATACAATCAAAATGTTAGTGATGATAGGGCTTCTTTATCCTCTCACTTATTGGTATGGTCTTATTGGTGCTGGCATTTCTATTCTTCTTGCTGTGATATGTGTATTTCCTTATTTGTTTTACACTATTAAGAAACTTACCCATGTTGAGTTGAGACAAATCTTCTATTCTTTTGGAATTTCTCTCTTTGTTTCATTTATTACAGTTGGTGTTTTTATGTATATACCAGATTTTGATGGTTTTTGGTGGGTGTTAGAAATGTTTATAGCAATAACTTTTGCGTCATTCTTTTATTTTCTTCTGGCTTTAATTCTTAAGAAAGGACCTGGGCTCGCTATATTGTCGCTTACTCACCTTAAAAAATAAGTTGTTGATTCAAGATCACTATATAACTGTTTGTTAATAAACAGGAGATTGCTAGAATATATGAAAATATTATTTTATTACTTATTATACTTGATATTTTTAATATCATCAATTCTTTATGGGTCTTTATATATTGGCCCTGTTACCCCCAGACAAATAATGTCTGTTGTTATGATAGTCGTTTGCATAAAGGAGGGTTATCTTTTTTTTGATAAATATGCAAAACTGTATTTTGGATTTGTGTTCTTTTATCTTGTCGCTTGTTTCTCTACAGGAGGTTTTGATATAGCTCTTAGAAATTTATTAAGTTATTACTTGGTTGCATTTGTAGGATATCAGTCAACTCGAATGATAATTTCAAAATATAGGGGGGCAAGGTTTGTTTTGTTATCTTTGCTTTCTATTTTTTTCGTTGATGCTGTCGTTACTTTAATTCAAATGTGGCAGCGGCCACTTTCATATATCATACTTGATACTTTAAATATTACAGCTGCTGATGAACTTTTAGAGAGAGCTGAACTCCGTGAGATGGATACTCTAGCAGGTCTTGCGGTTCCGGGCATTGTTGGCTCCGTATTAAATGGATATGTACTTGCAGTTTCGTGTGCTTTGATATTTTATAATAAGAGCGCTCGTTTAAAGTTCTGGAATATAATATTGTTAATGTTTTTCCTTGTTTCAGTGTTCGTTGTACAAGAACGAACTGCTTTGTTTGCTGCAGGCTTTATTTCGATATTAATGATTGTTAAGTTAGTCGGTAGTTCTGAAGAGAAAAACAAAGTCAAATGGATATTTTTTTTTATAGCTATAATATTAATAATTGTATTTGGTAGCCCATTATTTTATGACAGTATTTTGGATGATGGATTTAGATATAGTGAATCGAGTTTCAGTATCAAAGAGGATGCTCGAAGTCATATTTGGTCTGAAGCCTGGGATTTTATTCAATCAACTCCAGTAGGCGGTATTTTTTATTATACTAACATTCACATTAAAATGCCTCATAATTTTTTTCTCAACGCTTTCATTTATGGTGGTATATTCGGTGGTTTGTTCCTTATCACTTTGTTTGTAGAACAAATGATAATTGTATTAAAAATACTAATCCAAAAGTTATCTGCGAATAATATTCTATCTCTAGTATTTGCTGGGGCCTACTTGGCATATAGTATTAATACAATGACTCATAATAGTTCTTTAGCAGATGGAAACCTATTGGTATGGTTATTATGGGGGGCTATTATTTCAACTCGTAATGGTATTAATAATATTAAGAAATAGTGTTTTATGATAAAAAATATTACTGATCTGCGTTATTATCATGAAAGTGATAGATTGGCTTGTAATAAAAGTGCAAAAGTGTCATTACGAGAAAGAATTCTTAGTTTCTTAGCACCTGATTATATTTCGGAATTCTTAAGAGAATTACGAATTGTTGAATATCTGTCCAATTGTTCTAATACGAGGAATTATGGGGAGGGCATTTCTTTTTTATCATCGATTAAAATTAAGAAAAATTCAATTGCATCTAGGTTTTTCTATACCTATTAATGTTTGTGGCCCAGGATTGTCCATCGCTCATTATGGTTCTATTATTATTTCAAGTAAAGCTAAGATTGGACGTAACTGTAGAATTCATTCATGCGTCAACATAGGGGCAAGTAGAGGCAAAAACGGTGCTCCCATAATTGGGAATAATGTGTATATTGGCCCAGGGGCAATATTGTTTGGTGATATAACTATTGCTGACAATGTAAGTATAGGAGCTAATGCAACTGTAAATCGCTCGTTCACTGAGTCAAATGTTGTTATTGCTGGGACGCCAGCGGAAATTGTTAAAAGAAATGTTCCTGCATGGAATGAAGTATAATTTATTTGTATAGTAATGAATATTTGTATTGTATCAACTGATTATCCTGCTCCATCTCATCCAAAATATGTTTTTGTTGAGCAGTTGGTAAATGAAATGGTTAATCAAGGGGTTGATATATCTGTTATCGCTCCTCAAAGTATAACACGCCATTTACTAAAAGGAGACCCTCTGCTAGCAGTGGATTCTGAAAAGAAAATTGGTAATCGAAGTTATCATATTTATCGTCCGAAATATTTAACCCTTGGAAATGCTCCAAGATGGATACAAAACATATTAGAATGGTTAAGATATAAAGTCATCTTGAGAGTAATCACAAAACATAATTTAAAGCCCGATGCTATTTATGGCCATTTTTGGCAAAATGCTTTTGATATTAGAAAGTATTGCTATAAGAATGGTACACCATTGTTTGTTGCTTGTGGTGAAGGAGATACAGCATTGGAGGATCTTGTCAATTCGTTATCTTTTGCAGAAAAGAAAAGGCTTTCCAATGCGGTAACAGGCGTCATAAGTGTATCAAGTCTTAATAAAAGGAAGTGTATAGAATATGGGTTGTCAAAAGCTGAGGATATTGTTGTTCTTCCTAACTCTGTAAGTTCTTCTCTTTTTTCTGATATAAATCCTCTTAATAGGAATTCACTTGGAGTTTTTGATGATGATTTTTTAATTGTTTTTACCGGTGGTTTTATCCATCGTAAGGGGGCTTCTAGACTTGCTGCTGCAATTGATAAGATTGGTGATAAAAGGATAAAAGTTATTTTTATAGGAAAGCCAGTACCAGGAGACGATGCGACACCTCATTGTAATGGAATAGTTCATATTGGAGCATTAGAACATGATGATATCCCTTCTTATCTCAGTGCTGCTGATGTGTTTTGTTTACCTACTTTGAATGAAGGCTGCTCTAATGCTATAGTAGAGGCCATTGCATGTGGACTTCCTATTATATCTTCAAACTTACCATTTAATGATGATATATTAGATAGTTCTAATGCTTTACTAGTAAACCCAGAAAGTGTCGATGATATCGCTTCTGCTATTAAACAATTAATGGATAATTCTGATTTAAGACAAAAGTTAGCAGAAGGATCTAAAGAAAAGGCTAAATCATTATGGATTGAATTTAGAGCAAAAAAAATAATTGAATTTATAAATAGACAGATGCAAAAGTAATCGATAAATGAGAGATTTTATTAGTAGCTTAATACATTTCTTTATTGAAATAAAAATATGGACACCGTGTCATATGCTGAAACGACTATGTTGCAAATGTTTTATAAAGAAATTCGACATGTTCTATATTTAGGAATGTAGACATTCGAAGTCCGCAACGTATTACAATTGGTAGAAATTGCAATATTAACAAATATTGTGTACTTGATGGACGATGTGATCTTACAATTGGTGATAATGTCGATATAGCACAAGATTCTTACATTTGGACTGAGCAACATGATTATAATAGTTCTGAATATACCCCTGTCGCGAGTAATGTTACTATCGAAGATTATGTATGGATTGCATCAAGAGCAACAATTTTGCCAGGTGTAACAATAGGAAGAGGCGCAGTTGTTGTATGTGGAGCAGTTGTAACAAAAGATGTTCCTCCTTTGGCTATAGTAGGAGGGGTACCTTCTAAGATTATTGGATGGCGAAAAGATAATATGAAATATAAATTAGGCGATCGCCCATGGTTTAAATAAATATGAAATATTTATTAGTTGATTTGTCGGGAAAGGTCGATAATTATGACAAGGCTTTATACCAAGCATTAGAAAAAGAATTGTCGAAGGGAAAATCATCAATACAACTTTTGATTCCTGGTCATGGTTTAATTAGACTAATCCCTAATAAATTCAGTCAAACCGAATTTATTGTAAAGAGATTAATAAAAGCATTGGAGGGGCTTATTAATTATATTTACTTGCTTTTGTTTGTTTCTTTTAAGAAAATTGATGTTATTCATTTCCAATGGTTACCTTTTGTTGAAGTAGTTGGTATAGAAAAATATATTCTTTATTTGCTACATGTACTATCACCTCAAACGAAGGTTATTTTAACGATACACAATATTTATCCTCATGGTGTGAAAAGCATGAGCGATAGCGGAAAACAAAAATATAAGAAGAGGTTTCGTGATACTTGCAGGAATATAGATAACATCATTGTTCATACGGAATCATCTAAAATGGAAGTAATCAAAGAGTTTGATTTTGTTCCTGATATTATCAGTATTGTTCATCATGGAGTTTTTATTCCTAAGATTAGGATCTCCAAGAAAGAATTTTTGCAAAAAAATAAATATGTTATATTACAGTTTGGTTTGCAAACTTATTATAAAGGAACTGATGTTCTAGTTGATGCAGTTAACTTATTGCCTGCTGAATATAGTGAAAAGATTGAAACTAGGATAGTTGGTGGTGTCGGTGAAAGCTATTTACAGGAACTTAAAGGTAAAGATTCTAACTCCCTTATTCATTGGAAATCTTACTTTTTGCCTAATGATGAACTTTATGAAGAGATAAATAATAGTGACGTTTTAGTCCTTCCTTATAGAGAAATATCACAAAGTGGCGTCCTGTTGTTATCTATCTATTTTGAAAAAAATATAATCTGTTCGGACTTACCTTCTTTTGTAGAAACGATTCATGGTGATCTGGACAATTCGTTGGATCATGATTTTTTCTTCAAAAATAATGATCCGTCTTCTCTATGCGAATTACTTATGCGCTATATTGATAGTAATATTAATAATGAGAAGATACAATACAGGATTAAGTATCTGAAGAATTTGTATTCATGGGAGAATGCAGCTAAAGCTACTATTAGTATATATAGAAAATAAACAATTATTAAATATACAGAAATGAAAATTGCATTATTGACACAATACTACAAACCTGAAATGGGTGCACCTCAGAATCGTTTGTATGAAATGATTCATGGCCTTAAGGAATGTGGTAATGAAGTATGCATAATCACAGGTATGCCCAATTACCCTATGGGGAAGATATTTGATGATTATAGAGGTAAGATTACATGCACTGATCAAATAGATGGTGTAGAGATTAAAAGATATTGGCTCTATGCATCAAATACAAAGAAGGTGATTCCTAGAATTTGGAATATGGTGTCTTTCTCATTTATGGTGTTATTCTCTTTACGCTATCTGAAGAGCAAGCAATTGGATTATTTAATAGTTGAAAGTCCTCCTTTGACGTTAGGGCTTGTTGGAAAATGGTTAGCCAAGCGTGCACATTGTAAATTTATTGCTAATATTTCTGATATTTGGCCTTTGTCTGCGAAAGAGTTGGGTGCGATATCAGAAGGAAAACTTTATCATATTCTTGAGAATCTTGAGCATAGAATTTATAAGGGTTCTTATATTTCTATGGGGCAATCTCAGGAGATTGTTGATCATATTGCTTCCCACGGTAGCAATAAAACCTATCTGTTTCGGAATGGAGTAGATCCTACAAGATTTGCAGATATTAAGGTGCATAAGATTAATGATGGAAAAGTTAGATTGGTTTATGCTGGTTTGCTTGGATTCGCTCAAGGGGTTGCTGATATCTGCAAGTCCATCAATTTTGCTGAGATGGGTATGGAATTTCATATATATGGTTCAGGTGGCGAGCAGAAGGAGATTGAAGCATTTATAGCTTCTCATCCAAATAATGGTATTATATATCATGGTGTCGTTGCTAGAGAAGAATTACCTTTTCGATTGAAGGAGGCTGATATGACGCTGATTCCATTAGTCAAAAATATCTATGGAGCAGTTCCTTCTAAAATTTATGATTCTATGGCTGCAGCTTTACCTATTATGTTTGTTGGAGAAGGTGAGGGGGCCCGTATTGTGAAGGATAACAATATTGGATTGGTGGCTCATTCTAAAGACTATGAAGGATTAAAAGATAATATTAAGTATGCAGTATCTCATCCTGAGGAAATGAAAGTGATGGCAAAGAATTGCGTTGATTGTGCTGAGAATAAATTCAATCGTCCTAAACAAATCTTGTGTCTAAACGATTACTTGAAGGATAATCTTAAGTAAAATATTAAGCTATTTGAAAAGACGATTTCCAATAAATGGAATTAATAGTTAGGAAAAATCTACTCTTAGCATTATTATGAGTATCTCTTTTTAGGCAGGATTTTAACAGATTGCTTACATTTCAATTGAATGCAAATGAGTGGGACTATTGGTTTGATTTTGCTGTTGATCATGGAATGCAAGTTTTTGCTCTTGAGGCTATTAAAGGAAGAATATTAATAAATGTGAGCAATTGTGTAGACGAAGTCTTAACTCTGTCATTGATGAAATAACCAGCTAGCCTAATATTGTTCAACAGAATTTTAGACATAGCATCAAAAAACAACTTAGGGATTTGCAGCTAATCTTAGCTGAACCTGTTGTACGCAATACAGTTCCTTGCATTGTTTGGACTTGCTGGAGTATCTGTAAGGAAGAAGCTAATGCTACTTGTTGTTACTCCTACAGATGTAATAGTGATGAATCGAGAGGAGTTCAGGCGTGTTATAAAGAATGTGCTAATTTATACAGAGAAGAACAATGATATCGTAACTTAGGGAGGAGAAGATTCATAGCGTAAATGAATTCAAGGAGAAGCCAAACCTTGAAACAGCAAAGAAATATCTTGTTGTTGGCAATTATCTCTGGAATGCAGGTATATTGGTATGGAGTGCCAATACCATTACAGAATGCATTAGTAAGTATAAACCAAGTATTGTAGAGGAGATGGATGCTACTATTACCTCAGAAGTTTCAGAAATTTCAAAGGTTCGAGAGATTTTTCCGAATGTAGAAAAGGTCTCTGTTGTTTATGCAGTCATGGAGCCTGTATCAAAGGTTGGTATGGTATATATCCATCCTACTGATTTCGGATGGAGCAATCTTGGTAATTGGGCTTCGTTACATGATAAACTTCAAAAAGATGAATTTATAATGGCGCAATTGGTAACATTTACGTGTACGAATGCAAGAATTATGTGGTTTATGTAGAAGATACAAATAAGGTTGTGTTTCAAGGTTTAGATGGATATATTGTCTCTGAGAAAAATGGTTATATTCTTATTTGTCAGGGAAGTGAGGAACAGAGAATTAAAGAGTGGCCAACAGGAATATAAAGGTTGTGATAGGTAGTAAGAAGGACATAAGCCTATGATTCGATGTCATTGCCTGTGAGAATGAATAATAAGTTATATGAAACGATTATTTGATATAGTAGCGAGTGGAATTGGGCTTGTGCTGTTGAGCCCATTGTTTTTAGTCCTTGCCATTTGGATCAAGATGGATTCAAAAGGCCCTGTGTTCTATCGTCAGGTGCGTGTAGGCAAGAACAATAAGAATTTCCGTATTTTAAAGTTTCGTTCCATGCATGTAGGGGCGGACAAAGGATCATTGGTGACTATTGGTGGGCGTGATTCTCGGATTACACGCTCTGGGTATTACATCCGCAAATATAAGTTTGATGAAATACCTCAATTAATCAATGTGTTTATCGGCGACATGAGTTTGGTAGGTCCTCGTCCTGAGGTTCGCTATTATGTGAATTATTGGACTTCAGAGCAGATGCACGTGTTGGATGTACGTCCAGGCATTACAGATCCTGCAAGTATCAAGTTCCGTAATGAGAATGAACTGATGGAAAAGGCTGAGGCCCCAGAGGATTACTACATTAATGTGATTATGCAGGAGAAGATCAAGCTCTACTTGGAGTATGTTGAGAACGCTAGTTTTTGGTATGATATTAAGCTGATCTTTATGACATTCAAAGTGATAATTACTGAAAGATAAACAATAACTTTTAAAATATACAGTAAAATGAGTACTGATTTAAAAAAAAGGAACGTGTTTTTCAGTCCTCCAGATATGACGGAAACTGAAACGAGATTGGTAGTAGAGGCTATCATGAGTGGTTGGATTACTACTGGTCCTAAGACAAAAGAATTTGAGAAGAAGATTTCGGCATACGTACATACTGATAAGACTGTATGTCTGAATTCTGCAACAGCTGCTATGGAACTTGCGCTTCGTCTGATTGGAGTGGGGCCTGAGGATGAGGTAATTGTGCCTGCATATACTTATACGGCTAGTGCAAGTGTGACTCAGCATGTGGGGTGCCACTTAGTGATGGTAGATAGCAACGAGGAAAACCAGCAGATGGATCTACAAAAGTTGGCTGAGGCTATCACAGAACGTACTAAGGTGATTGTGCCTGTTGATCTAGGTGGTGTGGTATGTGAGTATGACAAGATTTTGGAGGTCCTTGAGCAGAAGAAGGGTTTGTTCCGTCCTACTAATGAATTACAGAAGAAGATTGGTCGTGTGATAATCAGTTCGGATTGTGCTCACGCTTTTGGTAGCGAGTGGAAAGGGAAGATGGCTGGTGAGATTGGAGACTTCTCTTCCTTCAGTTTCCATGCTGTTAAGAATCTGACTACGGCAGAAGGTGGCGCACTTACTTGGCATCTACCATTTGGAAACGAACCTGTAGTAATGGATATAGATACTACTGTCCCTGTCTTCGAAGGAGAGACATGGAATGAGTTTCTGTACCGCAAGTGTCAGTTGTTCAGTCTCCATGGACAGAACAAGGATGCTTTGGCAAAAACTAAGCTCGGATCATGGGAGTATGATGTGATTGGTCCTTGGTATAAATGTAATATGACCGACATCATGGCTTCGCTTGGTTTGGCTCAGATGGAGCGTTACGATACAATGCTTCAGAAACGTCAAAAGTATGTAGAGCGTTTCAATGAGGCTTTTAAGGAACTGAATGTGGCTGTTCTCGACCATAAAGGGGCTGAGCATTGTTCAAGTCATCACCTTTACATCATCCGTTTGTTAGGCAAGACTCGTGAGCAGGTGAACGATGTTATCACTAAGATGGCAGAACGTGGCATCGCTACCAACGTGCACTACAAGCCGCTACCTATGATGACTGCCTATAAGACTCTCGGTTTCGACATTAAGAACTTTCCCAATGCCTACAAGATGTTCGAGAATACAATGACACTTCCACTTAACACTAAGATGACAGAGGAGGATGTAGAGTATGTTATCGAGAACTTCGTAGATATCGTAAAGTCCCTCTAATCTCATTTAGATTCTCCAATGAAAAAAGTAGTAATAGGGGGATTATGTGCATACTTCTTTTAGGTACAGAGGACAGATAAGACAAGATGTGAGTTTTTGAGTTCAATAATTAATGGAAAAGATGATTGATAAAGATTTTCCAAAAGGGCTATTAACTCAGGCGGCTGAATTGCCATCCTTGCGTTGTAATTATGACTTATGTAATTTGACACATTACAATGAATGCTGAATGCTTTGCAGGCACAAACGGAAGTGTCTACTTATCAATATGAAAATACTGGAGAAGCTGTAACGTGTCTTGCAGGTAAATTGGAAGAAGTTATCTATGGAGGAGTAAATAAAATTTGTAATTATAGTATTAAAAACAATAGAAAGAAATATATGAAGAAAATGAAACAACTAGGCTATTGCCTATTGGTAGCTTTTCTGTTAACAGCCTGCCAGTCTTACAAAAAAGTACCTTACTTGCAGGATGCAGAAGTGGTATTGTATAGTACCCAGAATGAACAACTGTACGATGCAAAGATTATGCCAAAGGATTTGTTAACCATTGTGGTGTCATGTACTAGTCCAGAATTGGCGGCGCCTTTCAATTTGACTGTTGCAACGCAGAATAATATGGCCTTGAATTATGCCACCACTCAGCCAGTCTTACAACAGTACTTGGTGGATAATGAAGGTAATATTAATTTTCCAGTGTTGGGTGAACTACATGTGGGTGGATTAACGAAGAAAGCAACAGAGCAAATGATTGTGGAAAGGCTGAAACCTTATATAAAAGAAACCCCTATTGTAACAGTACGTATGGTGAATTATAAGATTTCCGTAATCGGCGAAGTTGCCCGTCCTGGTACGTTCACGATTTCTAATGAAAAAGTGAACATTCTGGAAGCTTTAGCTATGGCAGGAGATATGACTGTATACGGTTTGCGTGATGATGTTAAGCTGATACGGGAGAACGCCAATGGTAAGCAGGAAATTATTCCGTTGGACCTGAATAAGGCGGAGACTATTCTTTCTCCTTATTATTATCTGCAGCAGAATGATATTCTTTACGTAACTCCTAATAAAGCGAAAGCACGAAATTCGGATATCGGAACTAGTACAAGCTTGTGGTTCTCTGCTACTTCAATCCTTGTTTCTATTGCCAGTTTATTGTTTAACATCTTGAAATAAAAAGAAAGGGTTATGAAGGAAGAAAATCAAAACGTGAAGGAACGTGAATTGACTGAGGATCAGATTGATTTCCGGGCGCTTCTTTTTAAGTATATTATTCACTGGCCCTGGTTTGTAGGGGCAGTGTTGCTATGTTTTGTTGGCGCGTGGTTTTATTTGCATTGGGCTACCCCCATTTATAATATTTCCGCCACTGTTCTCATAAAAGACGAGAAGAAGGGTGGAGGTGCAGGACTTTCTTCGGAATTGGAGGATATGGGGTTAAGTGGTGTGATGACTTCTTCTAAAAATATTGATAACGAGTTGGAAGTTTTACGTTCGAAAACACTCGTAAAAGAGGTTGTTAATCAGCTGGGATTGTATATAACTTATAAAGATGAGGATGAATTTCCTGCTAAAGGTTTATATAAGACTTCTCCGGTGCAGGTGAGTCTGACATCTCAGGAGGCTGAAGAATTGAATGTACCAATGATGGTAGAGATGACCTTACAGCCTGAAGGTAGTATGGATGTGAATGTGACTGTAGGTGAGAAGGGTTATCAGAAGCATTTTGAGAAGTTGCCTGCTATCTTTCCGACTGATGAAGGCACACTGGCTTTCTTTCAGGCGGCTGATTCGGTAACTTTACAGGATGGAACGAAAGTTCCTCGGATAGAGAAGAACATACGCCATATAACTGCGACAATAAACAAACCGATGAGAGTGGCAAAAGACTATTGTAAAAACTTGTCTATTGCCCCTACTTCTAAGACTACTTCTGTAGCCGTAATTTCGTTGAAGAACTCCAGTTTGCAGCGTGGACAGGATTTTATCAACCAGTTGCTTGAGATGTATAATCGCAATACGAACAATGATAAAAACGAGATCGCTCAGAAGACGGCGGAATTTATCGATGAACGTATTGGCATTATCTCAAAAGAATTAGGTAGTACGGAAGCTAATCTGGAGTCCTTCAAGCGTGATGCAGGTATCACGGACTTGACGAGTGAAGCTCAGATAGCCTTAGCTGGTAATGCTGAGTATGAAAAGAAAAGTGTGGAGAACCGTACTCAAATCAGTTTGGTAAATGATTTGCGTAAGTATTTGCGAGGCAATGAATACGAAGTCTTGCCGAGTAATGTTGGTTTACAGGATGCTGCCTTGATCGGTGCGATTGAACGTTATAACGAGATGCTTATTGAGCGTAAACGCCTGTTGCGTACATCAACAGAGAATAACCCTACGATTGTGAATTTGGATACAAGTATCCGTGCCATGAAAGCCAATGTGCAGGCTACTCTTGAAGGAACCTTGCAGGGGTTGATGATCACCAAAGAGAGTCTTGACCGTGAAGCAAGTCGCTATTCCCGTCGTATCAGTAATGCTCCGGGACAGGAGCGTGCTTATGTAAGCATCGCCCGCCAGCAGGAGATTAAAGCAGGCTTGTATCTGATGTTGTTACAGAAACGTGAAGAGAATGCGATTGCACTTGCCGCTACTGCCAATAATGCGAAGATCATTGATGAAGCGATAGCTGATGATATTCCGGTATCTCCCAAGCGTTCTATGATTTATCTGATTGCATTGGTATTGGGTATTGGAATTCCCGTTGGCATTATCTACCTGATAGAATTGACAAAATTTAAGATCGAAGGTCGTGCTGATGTAGAGAAACTAACGAGTGTGCCGGTTGTAGGTGATGTTCCATTGACAGACGAAAAGAATGATAAGAATGGCTCTATTGCGGTATTTGAGAACAAGAACAATCTGATGAGTGAAACTTTCCGTAATATTCGAACCAACCTTCAGTTTATGCTCGATAATGATCAGAAGGTTATCCTTGTGACCTCAACTGTCAGTGGTGAAGGAAAATCATTCGTATCGTCGAATTTGGCTATCAGTCTTTCTCTTTTGGGAAAGAAGGTGGTGATTGTCGGACTCGATATTCGTAAGCCGGGGTTGAATAAAGTATTCCAGCTCTCTAATAAGGAGAGAGGTATTACTCAGTATCTTTCCAATCCTGAAACGGATTTGATGGAGCTTGTTCAACCTTCTGATGTAAATAAGAATCTGTTTATTCTTCCGGGTGGTACTGTTCCTCCTAATCCAACGGAACTGTTAGCTCGTAACGGTCTGGACAGAGCGATAGAAACCTTGAAGAAGAACTTCGATTATGTCATTCTTGATACTGCTCCTATCGGCATGGTAACGGATACCTTATTAATCGGCCGTATAGCAGACTTGTCAGTTTACGTATGCCGTGCTGACTACACTCATAAGGCGGAATATACATTGATCAATGAACTGTCTTTTGAGAAGAAGCTGCCTAATCTTTGTACCGTCATCAACGGCGTAGACCTGAAGAAGCGAAAATACGGTTATTACTACGGCTACGGTAAGTATGGCAAACACTACGGCTATGGTAAACGTTATGGCTACGGCTATGGATATGGCCAAGATACAAAAAGATAAATATCTGAATATCTATGAATTATAACTTTTCTCAGAAAAAGAGCCCCGCAAGGGGCTTTTCTTTTTGCTATATGAAATAAAAGCTTCACCTTTGCATTGTTGATCAACGAAACGTGAATAAATAACTTGAATTTGAATCTTTTTAAAAACGTATTATGAGTGTAATTTACAAAGTCGTAACGCGACCATCTGATCCGCGTGTTCCTAATTCTCCTAAGAAATATTATCCGCATCTGATTACTTTAGGTCAGTCTGTCAATCTGAAATATATTGCGCAGAAAATGCAGGGCTATTCCTCTTTATCCATTGGTGATATCAAGAGTGTGATTCAGAATTTTGTGGAGAAGATGAAGGAGCAACTTCTGGAAGGTAAGTCAGTGAATATCGAAGGCTTGGGTGTATTTATGCTGACTGCCTGTTCGAAAGGTACAGACACAGCGAAAGATGTTACGGCTAAAAGTGTGGACAGTGTACGCATCTTCTTTCAGGCAAATAAAGAACTGCGTATCACGAAGACAGCTACCCGTGCGGATGAAAAACTGGATCTGATCAGTCTGGATGAATATCTGAAGAAATTGAATGCCTCTGTGACACCGGATAATCCGGATGATGGTGAAAATGGCGGTGGTGGAAATGAAGGAGGAGGAGACGAGGAAGCCCCGGATCCGACTGTATAATCTGAAAAGCTTAAAAAAGAAAGGAGGAAAAATCTATGAAGAAAACTTGGAGTGTAGTTTTGAAAGTAATCATTGCTGTAGCCGGTGCGATTGCCGGAGTACTGGGAGTACAGGCTGCATCATTGTAAGCAGCATTCAGTAAATAAAGTAATTGGTTAGATAAGACAGGCAGGCGGGAAGAACTTTTCCGCCTGCTTTGTTGTATGCTAAAATATCAAATAGTTGGCGTTACTTTTTCGTGTGCGATAACGAAAACACAAAAAATAACATTTTATTATGTAGAAAAAAGTGAGGGAATGCTTCGTAGTTCACAAATAATGATTAAATTTGCCGCGATTTGTAATGTTGAGTTTGCAAAATGACGAATAATACTATAAAGCATCTGGGTATTGTGGAAAACATACAGGGTTCTCATCTGTCGGTGAGGATCGTTCAGACGTCGGCTTGTGCGGCTTGTAGCGCAAAAGGTCACTGTTCTTCGGCGGATAGTAAAGACAAAATCATAGATATAACAGATGCTGCGGCTGATTCCTATCAGACAGGAGAGCGGGTGATGGTGATCGGCGAAACGTCGATGGGCATGATGGCTGTAGCATTGGCATTCATAATTCCTTTTGTACTTCTGATTGTTTCTCTGTTCGTCTTGATGGCGTTGATAGGGAATGAACTGTATGCGGCTCTTCTTTCTCTGGCCGTTCTTATACCTTATTATTTCATTTTATGGCTCAATAAAACGCGAATGAAACAACATTTTTCATTTACTATAAAACCAATAAATAACTAGAACATTATGAATTTGATTCTGATTGCAGTGATTTCATTGGGAGCTATAGCGCTCGTGCTGGCCGCTATTCTTTATGTAGCTTCCAAGAAATTTGCCGTGTATGAAGACCCGCGGATTGCCCAGGTGGGGGAAGTGTTGCCCCAGGCAAACTGTGGTGGATGTGGCTATCCTGGTTGTAGCGGATTTGCCGATGCTTGCGTCAAAGCCGGTTCGCTGGATGGTAAATTCTGCCCTGTAGGCGGTCAGCCTGTCATGGCACAAATTGCTGATATTCTCGGACTGGCAGCTACTGAAGCTGAGCCGATGGTAGCAGTGGTGAGATGTAACGGAAGCTGTGCCAACCGTCCGCGTATCAATCAATACGACGGTGCCAAGAGTTGTGCTATTGCCGCTTCATTGTATGGTGGAGAAACAGGCTGTAGCTACGGATGCCTCGGATGTGGCGACTGTGTGGCTGCCTGCCAGTTCGACGCCATCCACATGAATCCTGAAACGGGACTTCCGGAAGTGGACGAAGCAAAATGTACAGCTTGTGGCGCTTGTGTGAAGGCTTGCCCGAAGGCGATTATTGAGATTCGCCCGCAAGGTAAGAAGTCACGCCGTGTATACATCTCTTGTGTGAACAAGGACAAGGGAGCTGTAGCACGCAAGGCTTGTACGGTGAGCTGCATCGGCTGCGGTAAGTGTGTCAAGACTTGTCCGTTCGAAGCTATCACGCTGGAGAACAACCTGGCTTATATCGATCCGAACAAGTGTAAATCATGCCGCAAGTGCGTAGAAGTTTGTCCGCAGAACACGATTATCGAGCTGAACTTCCCTCCGCGCAAACCGAAGGCAGAAGAAGCATCCAAGCCGAAAACAGAGGAAACTTCAAAGCCGGTTGCTGCAGAAACTCCGAAAACTGTTGCGACAGAAACTCCTAAAGTTACAGAATAATAACAGAATAAAATACAGAATTGTATGTTAAAGACATTTTCAATTGGTGGAGTTCATCCACACGAAAATAAATTGTCGGCACATCAACCTATCATCACGGCAGAAGTTCCTGCGAAGGCAGTTATTCTGTTGGGCCAGCACATTGGCGCATCTGCCAAACCGGTAGTGGCAAAGGGTGATATGGTGAAGGTAGGCACGAAGATTGCCGAACCTGCCGGCTTCGTTTCGGCAGCGATTCATTCTTCAGTCAGTGGAAAAGTGGCGAAGATCGATACAGTGGTCGATGCGAGCGGTTATGCAAAACCTGCTATTTTTATTGATGTAGAAGGGGATGAATGGGAAGAAACCATTGACCGTAGCAAGACATTGGTAAAAGAATGTGAATACTCGGCTGAAGAAATCGTGAAAAAGATTGCTGATGCTGGTATCGTAGGTTTGGGTGGGGCTTGTTTCCCTACACAGGTGAAACTCTGTCCGCCGCCTTCATTCAAAGCAGAATGTGTGATAATCAATGCGGTAGAGTGTGAACCATACTTGACTGCCGACCATCAGCTGATGCTGGAACATGCGGAGGAAGTCATGGTAGGTGTTTCTATTCTGATGAAAGCCGTGAAGGTAAATAAAGCATTTATTGGAATCGAAAATAACAAGCCGGATGCTATTGAACTGATGACGAAAGTCGCTTCCAGTTATGCAGGCATCGAAGTCGTTCCTTTGAAGGTGAAATATCCTCAGGGCGGTGAAAAGCAGTTGATTGATGCGATAACCAAACGTCAGGTGGCGAGTGGTGCGCTGCCTATCTCTACAGGAGCTGTTGTGCAGAATGTGGGTACGGCATTCGCTGTCTACGAAGCTGTTCAGAAGAATAAACCATTGTTTGAACGGGTGATTACCGTGACTGGTAAATCTGTGGCTAAACCTTCCAACTTCCTGGCTCGTATCGGTACACCGATGAAGCAGTTGATTGATGCTTGCGGTGGTCTGCCGGAGGATACGGGAAAAGTGATCGGCGGCGGTCCGATGATGGGGAAGGCTTTGGTGAATATCGAAGTTCCTACGGCCAAAGGCAGTTCGGGTATCCTGATCATGAATCAGAAGGAAGCTAAACGTGGTGAAGCACAAACCTGTATCCGTTGCGCGAAGTGCGTGAGCGCTTGTCCGATGGGACTGGAGCCGTACTTGCTCGGAGCTTTGTCCGAAAACGGAGACTTTGAAACAATGGAAAAAGAAAGAATCATGGATTGTATCGAGTGCGGTTCCTGTCAGTTCACTTGTCCTGCCAACCGTCCGTTGCTTGATTACTGCCGCCTGGGTAAAGGCAAGGTAGGAGCTATGATTCGTGCACGTCAAGCTAAAAAATAACGAAGTATGGAAAATAAATTAATCGTATCACTATCCCCCCACGTTCATGGCGGAGACAGCGTACAGAAGAATATGTATGGCGTGCTGATCGCACTGATTCCGGCTTTTCTGGTGTCTCTTTATTTCTTCGGGCTGGGGGCTCTGATTGTCACGGCTACTTCAGTAGCAGCCTGTTTATTCTTCGAATGGGCGATCGTTAAATTCTTAATGAAGAAACCTGCTACAACTATCTGCGACGGCTCTGCTGTTATTACAGGTGTGTTGCTGGCATTCAACTTACCTTCCAACTTACCTGTCTGGATTATCATTCTGGGCGCACTGTTTGCAATCGGTGTAGGCAAGATGTCTTTCGGTGGTCTGGGCTGCAACCCTTTCAACCCGGCATTGGCGGGACGTGTATTCCTGCTGCTTTCTTTCCCGGTGCAGATGACAACATGGCCGGTAGTGGGGCAGCTGACTTCTTATATGGACGCTACCACCGGTGCTACTCCGCTGGCATTGATGAAACAGGCTATTCATGGCGATACAAGCGCTTTGAGCCATATACCCGATGCGCTGAATCTGTTTATCGGACAGAACGGCGGATGTATCGGTGAAGTAAGTGCGCTGGCACTGCTGCTCGGACTGGCTTATATGCTTTGGAAAAAGATTATCACCTGGCATATCCCGGTTTCTATTATTGTGACTGTGTTTGTATTTGCAGGCATTATGCACCTGGTAGATCCTGAAAAGTATGTTTCTCCGGTATTGCAGTTACTCTCCGGAGGTCTGATGCTGGGAGCCGTATTTATGGCAACCGACTATGTGACTTCTCCGATGAGTAAGAAAGGTATGCTGATTTACGGAGTTTGTATCGGTCTGCTGACGGTCGTTATCCGTCTGTTCGGTGCATATCCCGAAGGTATGTCATTTGCCATCCTGATAATGAATGCGTTTACTCCGCTGATTAACACCTATTGTAAACCTAAACGCTTTGGGGAGGTAGCGAAGAAGAAATGAAAAAGTTACAATCATCTTTAAAGAATATGTTGCTGGTGCTTACAGGAGTCACTGCTGTCTCTGTAGCGTTGCTGGCATATGTAAATGAATTGACGAAAGGACCGATTGCCGAAGCGAATGCGAAAACGCTGAACGAGGCTTTGAAAAAGGTGCTTCCTGAATTTACCAATAATCCGGTAGCTGAAAGCGATACGGTGTTCAGCGAGAAGGACGGAAAGAAAATCGTAGATTTCATTATCTATCCGGCTAAGAACGGTGAACAATGGGTCGGTTCTGCTGTAGAGGCTACGTCAATGGGATTCGGTGGTGAACTGAAAGTGCTGGTAGGCTTTGATGCCGAAGGCAAGATCTATAACTACTCTTTATTGGCACATGCCGAAACTCCGGGACTGGGTTCCAAAGCAGATAAGTGGTTTGGTGCTTATGATCCGGCTAAAGGCGAGCAGGCTGTATCTCACGAGCAAAGTGCGAAGTCTATTCTGGGTATGAATCCGGGAGACGCTCCGTTGGCCGTGACAAAAGATATGAATGGACAGGTAGATGCTATCACTGCTTCCACTATTACCTCACGTGCTTTCCTGAACGCGGTGAATGCTGCTTATCAGGCATATAAAGGCGGTACTTCCGATACAACCAGCGGTGCTTCCCGGAAAAATGAACCGGTTACCGCTCCGGCAAGTGAAGCTGCTGCTGATGACACTAACAACTAAGAAAGGAGGAGACAGATATGAATAACTTTAAAGTAATGATGAACGGGATTATCAAAGAAAATCCTACTTTCGTGCTCCTGCTGGGTATGTGTCCTACGTTGGGTACTACTTCATCTGCTATCAATGGTATGGGTATGGGGCTGGCTACGATGTTCGTACTGATTTGTTCGAATGTGGTCATTTCATCTATCAAAAATTTGATTCCGGATATGGTACGTATCCCGTCGTTTATCGTCGTGATTGCATCTTTCGTGACACTGCTTCAGATGGTGATGCAGGCTTATGTTCCTGACCTGTATGCTACACTGGGACTTTTCATTCCGCTGATCGTGGTAAACTGTATCGTATTGGGACGTGCGGAAGCTTTTGCCGCTAAAAACAACCCGTTAGCTTCAATGTTTGACGGTATCGGTATGGGACTTGGTTTTACCATTGCCCTGACTCTGTTGGGTGCTGTTCGTGAATTCCTCGGAACAGGTAAGATTTTCGACCTGACTATTCTGCCGGAAGAATACGGAATGCTGATCTTTGTTTTGGCTCCGGGCGCCTTTATCGCTTTGGGTTACCTGATTGCAATCATTAATAGCCTGAAGAAAGCCTAACTCAATTAAATAAGAAAAGAATATGGAATATATATTGATCTTTATTTCGGCAATCTTTGTAAACAACATTGTGTTGTCGCAGTTCCTGGGAATCTGTCCGTTCCTGGGTGTTTCCAAGAAGGTGGAAACAGCGATGGGTATGAGCGCAGCCGTTGCTTTCGTACTGACTATCGCTACCATCGTTACATTCCTGATTCAGAAGTTTGTGTTGGATGCTTTCGGATTGGGATACTTGCAGACAATCACTTTTATCCTGGTCATTGCCGGACTGGTGCAGATGGTGGAAATCATTCTGAAGAAGGTTTCTCCTTCTTTGTATCAGGCATTGGGCGTGTTCCTGCCGCTGATTACAACCAACTGTTGTATTCTGGGTGTGGCAATTCTGGTCATCCAGAAAGACTTTGACTTGCTGACAGGAGTGGTGTATGCGTTCTCCACTGCTATCGGCTTCGGTCTGGCGCTGGTACTGTTTGCCGGATTACGCGAGCAGATGAGTCTTGTGAAGGTACCGAAAGGGATGCAAGGCACTCCGATTGCTTTGATTACCGCAGGTTTGCTGGCTATGGCATTCATGGGTTTCTCAGGCGTCGTGTAAAAGACTGAGTTGATAATTAAGATAAAGGGCCGGAAACTCTGTCATGTGGTAATACGCAGACAGTTCGTTTCCGGCTTTTTTCTTTATACCGGGTTTATACCAGATTGGATTTCCATCATACCAAATCGTCCGCAGATCATCCCTTAAGCATCTTCCTGCGAAGAAAATTGAAATAGTTTATTGCATTTTCATTTTATTTCCATACATTTGTACCTCAAACAAACTGAAAACCGAAAAACTAACCATATTTTAAAATTATATGAAAGAAAGAATTTTAGTAACGGGAGGAACGGGCTATATTGGGTCTCACACCGTCGTAGAACTGCAAAACAATGGATACGAAGTAATCATTATCGATAATTTATCAAACTCGAGTGCTGACGTTGTTGACAATATAGAGAAGGTATCCGGTATCCGTCCGGCTTTTGAAAAATTGGATTGTCTTGATTTTGCAGGCCTTGATGCCGTATTTGCTAAATATAAAGGAATTAAAGCGATTATTCATTTCGCAGCAAGCAAAGCAGTAGGAGAGTCGGTAGAGAAACCGTTGCTTTATTATCGTAACAACCTGGTTTCTTTAATTAACCTTTTGGAGTTAATGCCTAAACATGGAGTAGAAGGCATCGTGTTCTCTTCTTCCTGTACAGTATATGGTCAGCCGGATGAGTTGCCTGTAACAGAAAAGGCTCCGATTAAGAAAGCGGAATCTCCTTATGGAAATACAAAACAGATTAATGAAGAAATTATCCGTGATACAATAGCTTCCGGTGCTCCGATCAATGCTATTCTGCTGCGTTATTTCAATCCGATTGGCGCGCATCCTACAGCATTGCTGGGCGAACTTCCGAATGGCGTTCCTCAAAACCTGATTCCTTATCTGACTCAGACAGCGATGGGTATCCGTGAAAAACTAAGTGTATTCGGTGACGATTATGATACTCCTGACGGTTCTTGTATCCGTGACTTTATCAACGTTGTTGACTTGGCTAAAGCACACGTGATTGCAATCCGCCGCATTTTGGAGCAGAAACAGAAAGAAAAAGTAGAAGTATTCAATATTGGTACGGGACGTGGTGTTTCTGTATTGGAACTGATCCACGGATTTGAAAAAGCAACCGGCGTTAAATTGAATTATCAGATTGTAGGCCGTCGTGCAGGTGATATTGAAAAGGTATGGGCTAATCCCGATTTTGCTAATCAGGAACTGGGATGGAAAGCGGTAGAAACCTTGGAAGATACTTTACGCTCTGCATGGAACTGGCAGCTGAAACTCCGTGAAAGAGGTATTCAGTGAAAAGATATTTGTTTTAATTAACATAAAAGTTTAAACAAATCGTTCATGCGATTTGTTTATTAGATGCTAATCAGCTTGAACTGTTTGTGAGTATGTGAATATGAGTAAACGGTACTTATGCCTCTCCGGCATAGACAGGTATGATTGCATAGTAGTTTTGTCGTGTTTTATTTTGTGTTTGTGTTGTGACGGTACTACGACGGGAGTCGTGGTACCGTTTTTTTGTTGCTCCTACAGCTTGCCTTTATAACTGAATGCGTTACTTCCCCAGTCCGCCTCCGGCAACGTACATCCCGGTTCGAATAAGCCGTATACGGAAGAACCGGAACCACTCATGGAAGCATAGACAGCCCCCTGATTGTATAATTCAGCTTTTATTTCTCCGATCACCGGATGTTGGGGGAATACACTGTTCTCAAAATCATTGATCAATATCTCTTTCCATTCATTGATCGGGCGTTTGATCGTCTCTTTGATGGAGTATTCGGGATGGTGAGGATGAATATTGGCGAAAGCCTCCCGGGTTGATACGAATACATCCGGTTTGATAATCAGAATTTGGTATCCTTTTAAAGATAGTGAAATGGGAGAGAATATATTACCGATACCTTCGGCAAAGGTCGGGGCGTTTCTGATGAAGAAGGCACAGTCAGCTCCCAAAGTCGCGGCATGCACTTCCAGCTGATCGTCGGATAGATTCAGTTGAAAGTGTTCGTTGAGCAGTTTCAGCATAAAGGCCGCATCCGATGATCCTCCTCCCAGTCCGGCACCTGAAGGAATATGCTTGTAGAGGTGAATTTCGATGGGAGAGAGGTGAAACTCCTTATCCAACAGCAGATAGGCCTTCACCACTAAATTCTCTTCCGGATTGCCGGATATCTCCATCCCGTACTGATGGAGAGAGAACTTGTTGTCTGCTTGGGGGCAGGTCCGGATTTCCAGCGCATCTTCGAGAGCTACGGGGTAGAATACGGTTTCAAGATTGTGATATCCGTCCGGGCGCTTCTCTGTAATAGAGAGTCCCAGGTTTATTTTGGCGTTGGGGAAAGTGATCATATAAGTTCTGAATTATTATTTTTGAATTTTAAATTATAGGTCGCAAATTTATACTATTGGTGACAAAGTTACTAAAATCTTCATTTTTCCTTATCCTTTCTTCATTATAATATTCTATCTTTGTCATCCCTTTCGGCTTTGGCTATGTCTGAAGGCCGGGGATCATAAATAGTAAATCATAAAATCGTATATAGGCAGATGGCTGAACAAAGAAGAAATTCCCGTAACACAAAATCAACTAAAGTACAACCGGTCAATGATTATGGTCGTATTCAACCTCAGGCGCCGGAGTTGGAAGAGGCGGTGTTGGGTGCTTTAATGATTGAGAAGGATGCTTATTCGTTGGTGAGTGAGATTCTTCGCCCGGAGTCATTTTATGAACATCGTCATCAATTGATTTATGCCGCCATTACTGATCTTGCCGTTAATCAGAAGCCGGTGGATATCCTGACGGTAAAAGAACAGTTAAGCAAAAGAGGTGATCTGGAAGAGGTCGGAGGCCCCTTTTATATAACTCAGTTGAGTAGCAAGGTTGCTTCTTCCGCGCATATCGAATATCATGCCCGTATTATTGCGCAAAAATCGTTGGCGCGCGAATTGATCACATTTACAAGTAATATTCAAAGCAAGGCTTTTGATGAGACGCTGGATGTGGACGACTTGATGCAGGAGGCAGAAGGTAGACTGTTTGAGATTTCCCAGCAGAATATGAAGAAAGACTATACGCAGATTAATCCGGTGATTGACGAGGCGTATAAACTGATTCAGAAAGCAGCTGCCCGAACGGACGGTTTAAGTGGTCTTGAGAGTGGATTTACGAAACTGGATAAGATGACTTCCGGTTGGCAGAATTCCGACCTTATCGTAATCGCCGCCCGTCCTGCTATGGGTAAGACGGCTTTCGTACTTTCCATGGCCAAGAATATTGCTGTTGATTATCGGAATCCGGTAGCGTTGTTCTCTCTCGAAATGAGTAATGTCCAGTTGGTCAACCGTCTTATCACTAATGTTTGTGAGATTCCGAGTGAGAAGATCAAGAGCGGACAATTGGCAAGCTATGAATGGCAACAGTTGGACTACAAACTGAAAGACCTGCTGGATGCCCCGCTTTATGTGGACGATACTCCGTCTTTGTCTGTGTTTGAACTTCGAACTAAGGCGCGTCGTCTGGTACGTGAACATGGGGTGAGAATCATCATTATTGACTACCTTCAGTTGATGAATGCGAGTGGTATGGCATTTGGCAGCCGCCAGGAAGAGGTTAGTACGATCTCCCGTTCGTTGAAGGGATTGGCGAAAGAGTTGAATATTCCGATTATAGCCTTGTCACAGTTGAATCGTGGTGTGGAAAGTCGTGAAGGTATCGATGGTAAACGTCCTCAGTTGAGCGACCTTCGTGAATCCGGTGCCATCGAGCAGGATGCCGATATGGTGTGCTTTATTCACCGTCCGGAATATTATAAGATTTATCAGGATGATCGCGGTAACGACCTTCGCGGTATGGCGGAAATTGTGATAGCCAAGCATCGTAATGGTGCGGTAGGCGAAGTCTTACTCCGATTTAAAGGTGAGTTTACGCGATTCTCTAATCCGGAGGATGATATGGTGATACCGATGCCGGGTGAACCTACAGGTGCTATGCTGGGGTCTAAACTTAATGCAGGCTCTGTGGCCCCGCCTCCGCCGGAACCCGATTTTGTTCCGCAGGGGAATAATCCGTTCGGTGCAACGGAAGGACCATTGCCTTTCTAAAACGATCGTATAATGGAATAGAAACAACTGCTTGATCGGACGAAAACGACCGTTTGATTGGGGAAGATCGACCGCTCTTTTATAATGAAAGATACGGTTGAACAGATAAAACCGACCGCTTGATTGATTCCAATCGAGCGGTCGGTCTTTTTTTATGTATCAGGGATTGAGAGTATTCTGATACCGGTTAGTGACGGTAATGACGGAAAATATCAGGTTTGAGAGTATATAAAGGAAAATAAATAATTAGTAAAATGGAAAATAAAAATTCGAATTAATTATTTTCCTATATATACTATAATATCTCCCTCTATTTTTGTCACTACCGTCACTAATCCTGAATTTATTGAAGAATAATACAGTCTGGTACCCTGTTAGTTTAGCTTCTCTTTACATTTTTCTCTCAAATCGTTCTATGTCAACCGAAAAATCTTATTAACTTTGCGAAACTTTTTGAGAAACAATAAAAATTTAATTATATGAATATCTCTTATAACTGGCTGAAAGAGTATGTCAACTTTGATTTGACACCCGATGAAACGGCTGCAGCGCTGACCTCAATCGGCTTGGAAACAGGTGGTGTAGAAGAAGTGCAAACCATTAAGGGTGGTTTGGAAGGACTCGTGATCGGTGAAGTACTGACTTGCGAAGAACACCCGAATTCCGACCATTTGCATATCACTACCGTCAATCTGGGAGACGGAGAACCTGTGCAGATTGTATGTGGGGCTCCGAATGTAGCTGCCGGACAGAAAGTAGTGGTTGCCACCTTGGGGACCAAACTTTATGACGGTGATGAATGCTTTACTATCAAGAAGTCAAAAATCCGTGGTGTAGAATCTACAGGTATGATTTGTGCAGAAGATGAAATCGGTATCGGTACCGATCATGCAGGAATCATTGTGTTGCCGGCTGAAGCTGTGCCGGGTACTCTCGCCAAAGACTATTATAATATCAAGAGTGACTACGTGCTCGAAGTAGATATTACTCCTAACCGTGCAGACGCTTGTTCACACTATGGTGTAGCCCGTGACTTGTATGCTTACCTGATCCAGAATGGTAAACAGGCTACTTTACAGCGTCCGTCAGTAGACGGGTTTAAAGTAGAAAACCACGATCTGGACATCGAAGTAATAGTGGAAAACAGCGAAGCCTGTCCTCACTATGCCGGTGTTACGGTGAAAGACGTTACGGTGAAGGAAAGTCCCGAATGGCTGCAGAATAAATTGCGCCTGATCGGTGTGCGTCCTATCAATAATGTAGTTGATATTACTAATTATATCGTTCATGCTTTCGGCCAGCCGTTACATTGCTTCGATGCCGGAAAGATCAAAGGCAATGAAGTCATTGTAAAGACATTGGCAGAAGGAACTCCATTCGTCACATTGGATGAAGTGGAACGTAAGCTGAACGAACGCGATCTGATGATCTGCAACAAAGAAGAAGCGATGTGTATTGCCGGTGTGTTCGGCGGACTGGATTCCGGTTCTACGGAAGCTACGACAGATGTGTTCATCGAAAGTGCTTATTTCCATCCTACATGGGTGCGCAAGACTGCCCGCCGTCATGGTCTGAATACGGATGCTTCTTTCCGTTTCGAACGTGGTATCGATCCGAATGGTGTGATTTATTGTCTGAAACTGGCTGCCTTGATGGTGAAAGAACTGGCTGGTGGTACTATCTCATCCGAAATTAAGGATGTATGTGCTGCTGCTCCACAGGACTTCGTGGTAGACTTGTCTTATGAGAAGGTAAATTCGTTGATTGGTAAAGTTATTCCGGTGGAAACGATCAAGAGTATTGTTACCAGTCTGGAAATGAAAATCACGAATGAGACAGCTGAAGGACTGACATTGGCTGTTCCCCCTTATCGGGTGGATGTACAGCGTGACTGCGACGTCATCGAGGATATTCTCCGTATCTACGGATACAATAATGTAGAAATCCCGACTACACTGAATTCTAGTCTGACTACCAAAGGTGAACATGACAAATCAAATAAATTACAGAATTTGGTTGCAGAACAATTGGTTGGCTGTGGTTTCAACGAAATATTGAACAACTCTCTGACTCGTGCGGCTTATTACGATGGCTTGGAGAACTATCCGTCCAACCATCTGGTGATGCTGTTGAATCCGTTGAGTGCCGATTTGAACTGTATGCGTCAGACATTGCTGTTTGGCGGACTGGAAAGCATTGCTCACAATGCCAACCGTAAGAATGCTGATTTGAAATTCTTCGAATTCGGTAACTGCTATTACTTCGATGCGGACAAGAAGAACCCTGAAAAAGTACTGGCTACCTATTCGGAAGATTATCACCTCGGGTTGTGGGTAACCGGAAAGAAAGTTGCTAATTCATGGGCACATCCGGATGAGAACAGCTCGGTATACGAATTGAAGGCTTATGTAGAAAATATACTGAAGCGTCTGGGACTGGATTTGCACAATCTGGTAGTTGGCAATCTGACTGACGATATTTTCGCTGCTGCACTTTCTGTTCATACTAAAGGCGGCAAACGTCTTGCTTCTTTTGGTGTTGTGACAAAGAAACTGCTGAAAGCGTTTGATATCGACAATGAAGTATATTATGCCGACCTGAACTGGAAAGAACTGATGAAGGCTATCCGTTCTGTGAAGATCAGCTACAAGGAAATTTCCAAATTCCCGGCTGTGAAACGTGACTTGGCATTGTTGCTTGACAAGAATATACAGTTTGCCGAAATTGAAAAGATCGCCTATGAGACAGAGAAGAAACTGCTGAAAGAAGTAGAACTCTTCGATGTATATGAAGGCAAGAACCTTGAAGCAGGCAAGAAATCGTATGCAGTCAGCTTCCTCCTTCAGGATGAAACTCAGACGCTGAACGATAAGATGATCGATAAGATCATGTCTAAGTTGGTGAAGAATCTGGAAGACAAACTGGGTGCGAAATTGAGATAACTTTAAAATTCACAATTCAAAATTAATACAAACCAATGGGAAGAGCATTTGAATATAGAAAAGCCGCTAAGCTGAAAAGATGGGGGCACATGGCTAAAACATTTACAAGACTGGGTAAGCAGATTGCTATTGCCGTGAAGGCTGGTGGTCCGGAACCGGAAAATAACCCTACATTGCGTTCGGTCATCGCTACTTGTAAGCGTGAGAATATGCCGAAGGACAATATCGAACGTGCAATTAAGAACGCAATGGGTAAAGACCAGAGCGACTACAAGAGCATGACTTACGAAGGATACGGTCCTCACGGGATTGCTGTCTTTGTGGATACATTGACTGATAATACCACTCGTACGGTAGCCGATGTACGCTCTGTATTCAATAAATTCGGTGGCAATCTTGGAACAATGGGATCATTGGCTTTCCTTTTCGACCATAAATGCATGTTTACTTTCAAGATAAAGGATGGCATGGATATGGAAGAACTGATTCTCGATCTGATCGATTACGACGTAGAAGATGAGTACGAACAGGATGACGAAGAAGGAACAATCACTATCTACGGTGATCCTAAGAGCTATGCCGCTATTCAGAAACATCTTGAAGAATGTGGTTTCGAGGATGTCGGCGGTGACTTTACTTATATCCCAAACGATCTGAAAGAGGTAACTCCGGAACAACGCGAAACTTTGGACAAGATGATCGAACGTCTTGAAGAATTTGATGACGTGCAGACTGTTTATACAAACATGAAACCGGAAGAAGGCGAAGAATAAGCGGATTATGGAATATGTTTATAGGACCCAAGGTACTTGCAGCACAAACATCGAACTGAATGTAGAAGATGGAGTTGTGAAGGAAGTTGCCTTTTGGGGAGGATGTAACGGAAATCTTCAGGGGCTTTCACGTCTGGTAAAAGGTATGAAAGTGGAAGATGTGATCAAAAAGCTTGAAGGAGTACGTTGCAGTGGCAGACCGACGTCTTGCCCCGATCAGTTGTGTCATGCACTGCATGAAATGGGGTATTAACGGAAGTTTTCCTTTATAAGATATACACTGGCCTCCGGCAATTCATTTTGTCGGAGGCTTTTTTTGTTTGCCGTGCCTTTCCCTATTTGTCGGTATTTTGAACCAAAATCAATCCTCGGTCGTTATTTATAAGTATATTTGTGCTGAATAAACTATTATGCAATGATGAAGAATATTTTTCAAGATTTAAAACGGAAAGATCATAAACGCTATTTAGGCGGACTGGATGTTTTTAAATATATTGGTCCCGGACTTTTGGTAACTGTCGGATTTATTGATCCGGGAAACTGGGCATCTAATTTTGCTGCGGGTTCCGAATTCGGGTACTCACTCCTTTGGGTGGTTACATTATCCACCATCATGCTGATTGTCCTCCAACATAATGTGGCTCACTTAGGCATTGTCACAGGGCTTTGCCTTTCGGAAGCTGCTACTAAATATACTCCTAAATGGGTGTCTCGTCCTATTCTGGGTACAGCAGTATTGGCTTCTATCTCTACTTCGCTGGCTGAGATTCTGGGAGGGGCCATCGCATTGGAGATGTTATTTGATATGCCTATAATGTGGGGGGCGGTGCTGACCACTCTTTTTGTTTCCATCATGCTTTTTACCAATTCCTATAAAAAAATAGAGCGTTCTATCATTGCTTTTGTTTCAGTGATTGGTCTCTCGTTCATTTATGAGTTGTTTTTGGTAGAAATAGACTGGCCGGCTGCAACGATGGGTTGGGTGACACCTTCTTTTCCAAAGGGAAGTATGCTGATTATAATGAGTGTGCTGGGAGCGGTTGTGATGCCCCATAATCTGTTCCTGCATTCGGAGGTAATCCAGAGTCATGAGTATAATAAGAAAGATGACGCGTCCATCAAGAAAGTTTTGAAATATGAGTTGTTCGATACTCTTTTCTCTATGATTGTCGGCTGGGCAATTAATAGTGCTATGATTCTGCTGGCTGCTGCCACCTTCTTTAAAAGTGGTATCCAGGTGGAAGAATTGCAACAGGCTAAATCATTGCTCGAACCTTTGCTGGGCAGTAATGCTGCAATCGTATTTGCATTGGCTCTGTTGATGGCAGGTATTTCGTCTACCATAACAAGTGGAATGGCAGCAGGTTCTATCTTTGCCGGTATCTTCGGAGAATCCTATCACATCAAAGACAGCCACTCGCAGGTGGGGGTAATCCTGTCGCTGGGAATTGCGCTGTTACTGATTTTCTTTATTGGCGATCCTTTCAAGGGATTATTGATCTCGCAGATGATATTGAGTATCCAGTTGCCTTTTACGGTATTCCTGCAGGTAGGGCTGACTTCATCCCGAAAAGTAATGGGAAATTATGTCAATAGTCGTTGGAGCACTTTTGTGTTGTATACTATTGCTGTTATTGTTTCGGTATTGAATATCATGCTGCTATTTTCATAAAACGAACATGAATCTATAAAATATAAGATGATGAAGATTATTACTTATAATGTGAATGGGCTTCGTGCTGCTGTTTCTAAAGGTTTGCCGGAATGGCTGGTACAGGAGAATCCGGATGTTCTTTGTCTGCAAGAGACAAAACTGCAACCGGACCAATATCCGGCAGAAGTGTTTGAAGCTTTGGGCTATAAGTCTTATCTCTATTCTGCGCAGAAGAAGGGATATAGCGGTGTGGCAATCCTCACAAAGCAGGAGCCCGACCATGTGGAATATGGTATGGGAATAGAAGCGTATGATAATGAAGGGCGCTTCATCCGTGCAGATTTTGGTGACTTGTCTGTAGTCAGTGTTTACCACCCTTCGGGAACGAGTGGAGACGAACGGCAGGCATTTAAAATGGTGTGGCTGGAAGACTTTCAGAAATATGTGACAGAACTGCGCAAGACTCGTCCCAACCTCATCCTCTGCGGTGACTATAATATTTGTCATGAGCCGATTGATATCCATGATCCTGTCCGTAACGCAACAAACAGTGGCTTTTTACCGGAAGAACGGGAATGGATGACCCGCTTCCTATCAGCAGGATTTATTGATTCTTTCCGTCTGCTTTATCCGGAAAAGCAGGAATATACCTGGTGGAGCTATCGTTTTAATTCGCGCGCCAAGAATAAAGGCTGGCGGATTGATTATTGCATGACCAGTGAGCCGGTACGTCCGTTGCTGAAAAGCGCAAGCATACTGAATGGGGCTGTTCATTCAGATCATTGTCCGATGGCTTTGGAAATAGAACGCTGATTTTCCTTAAAGACGGGACGGTAACGCAATTTTATTGGAAATATTACAGGATAGTAATACTCAATTTACGGGTGTCTCCTCCATCGCGAAACTCGCAGAGGTAGACACCTTGCCATGTTCCGAGGTTCAGACGGTGATTTTTAATGGGGATCGTGACGGAACTACCCACCAGAGAAGCCTTGATGTGAGCGCTCATGTCGTCCGGCCCTTCAAGCGTATGAATGAAGTAGGGAGCACCGTCGGGAACCAGTTTATTGAAGAAAGTCTGGAAATCGTGGCGAACATCTGGATCTGCGTTCTCATTGATAGTCAGTCCCGCCGAAGTATGTTTGATAAAGACCACCAGCAGACCACTTTCGGGAAGTGCCGGCAGTTGGGAAACGATGTCACGCGTGATCAGATGAAATCCGCGTGAGTAATGCGGTAGTTGAATATCAAATGTTGTAGCCATAACTTTCTTTGGTTAATAAAACGGCTGCAAAGATACTTTTTTATACTTTTGCATGAAAATAAAAACAGAAAATAGCATGGAAGATAGAATACAAAAAGCTGTAGAGCTTTTTAAGAGTGGATATAACTGCTCGCAGTCTGTAGTAGCTGCATTTGCCGATATGTATGGTTTCACTCAAGAACAGGCGGTACGCATGTCTGCCTCTTTTGGCGGAGGTATCGGGCGGATGCGCGAGACTTGTGGAGCTGCTTGCGGCCTCTTCCTGGTAGCCGGGCTGGAAACCGGGGCTACCGAGGCGACAGATCGTGAGGGAAAAGCTGCCAATTATGCAGTAGTGCAGGAACTGGCTGCCGAATTTAAAAAACGTAACGGGTCGCTGATTTGTGGAGAATTGTTGGGATTGAAGAAAAAAGATCCGATTTCTACTATTCCCGAAGAACGTAATACTCAATATTATAGCAAACGCCCGTGTGCTAAAATGGTAGAAGAAGCGGCAAGAATTTGGGTAGAATACCTCGAAAAACACCCTAAATAAGGGGGAAAATGCTTTTTTATTACAAAATCAGCAAAAAAATACTCAATAAAGTGTTATATAACATAAAAATAACTATCTTTGTCCCCGAAATAAAATCTGAAAGCTTTCGGGCCGGATGATTTTTAAAGCATGTCTAACTATAATTTCAAAAGCAAATGTTGAAAGAAAAAGCAGGTGTAATTGCAGGTAATATCTGGAATGCACTGAATGAAACAGAAGGAATGACTGCCAAGCAACTGAAAAAAGCAACTAAATTGGTTGACAAAGATTTGTTCCTCGGCCTTGGCTGGTTATTGAGAGAAGATAAAGTTTCTGCTGAAGAAGTAGAAGGTGAACTCTTCATCAAATTGATCTAAGCGAGTAACTCACTTAAGCAATAAAAAAATGCGTTGGTACATTGTTATAATGTTATCAACGCATTTTTTTATATTCCGTCATTTACGTATCTTTGCACACCAAAAAGATAAAAATAATAAGAATTCAGAATGAAGAATATACGCAACTTCTGCATTATTGCCCACATTGACCATGGTAAATCGACCTTGGCAGACCGCTTGTTGGAGTTTACCAACACTATTCAGGTGACTAACGGGCAGATGCTTGATGATATGGATTTGGAGAAGGAAAGAGGTATTACCATCAAGAGCCATGCTATCCAGATGGAATACAACTATAAGGGTGAAAAATATATCCTTAACCTGATTGACACTCCGGGACACGTGGACTTTTCGTATGAGGTATCCCGTTCCATTGCCGCTTGCGAAGGTGCGCTGCTTATTGTAGACGCATCGCAGGGAGTACAGGCACAGACTATCTCCAATCTGTATATGGCTATCGAGCATGATCTCGAAATTATCCCTATTATCAATAAATGCGATATGGCAAGTGCCATGCCCGAGGAAGTAGAGGATGAAATCGTAGAATTGCTGGGCTGCAAACGTGATGAGATTATCCGTGCATCCGGCAAGACAGGAATGGGGGTAGAAGAAATCCTTTCTGCTGTGATCGAACGTATCCCGCATCCCGAAGGTGATGAGGAAGCTCCGTTGCAGGCATTGATTTTCGACTCTGTATTTAATTCTTTCCGTGGTATCATCGCTTATTTCAAGATTGAAAACGGAGTGATCCGCAAAGGTGATAAAGTAAAGTTCTTCAATACCGGAAAAGAGTATGATGCAGATGAAGTAGGCGTACTGAAAATGGAGCTGGTTCCACGTAACGAACTTCGTACGGGAGATGTAGGTTACATTATATCGGGTATCAAGACTTCGAAAGAGGTGAAAGTGGGAGATACCATTACCCATGTAGCCCGTCCGTGTGATAAAGCTATCGCAGGTTTTGAGGAAGTAAAGCCGATGGTATTTGCTGGAGTCTATCCGATTGAGGCGGAAGATTTTGAAGATCTGCGTGCTTCTTTGGAGAAATTGCAGTTGAATGATGCTTCCCTGACTTTCCAGCCGGAATCTTCACTGGCGCTGGGCTTCGGTTTCCGTTGCGGATTCCTCGGATTGCTTCATATGGAAATTGTGCAGGAACGTCTCGACCGTGAATTTGATATGAATGTGATTACTACCGTGCCTAACGTATCTTATAATATATATGATAAGCAAGGCAATATGAGAGAAGTGCATAATCCCGGTGGTATGCCTGATCCGACTTTGATCGATCATATTGAAGAACCTTATATCAAAGCGTCCATTATCACGACTACCGATTATATTGGTCCGATCATGACCCTCTGTCTGGGTAAACGTGGGGAACTCCTCAAACAAGAGTATATTTCAGGCAATCGTGTGGAAATATATTATAACATGCCTTTGGGAGAAATTGTGATTGACTTCTATGACCGTTTGAAGAGTATTTCAAAAGGATATGCGTCGTTCGACTATCATCCCAATGGTTTCCGTCCTTCCAAGTTGGTAAAATTGGATATCATGTTGAATGGTGAACCGGTTGATGCGCTTTCTACGCTGATTCACTTTGATAACGCATACGATATGGGACGCCGGATGTGTGAGAAACTGAAAGAATTAATTCCTCGCCAGCAGTTTGAAATCGCTATTCAGGCAGCTATCGGGGCTAAGATTATAGCTCGTGAAACCATTAAGGCAGTTCGTAAGGATGTAACTGCAAAATGTTATGGCGGTGACGTAAGCCGTAAACGTAAACTGCTTGAAAAGCAGAAAAAAGGTAAAAAACGAATGAAACAAATCGGTAACGTGGAAGTGCCGCAGAAAGCCTTCCTCGCTGTACTGAAGCTGGATTAAAAGACGAACCGCAAGCGATTTTTCAGAGAGATATTCTGAACAAATCGGCTTGCGGTTAGTTTTTTAATACACCAGGTGATTGCCTTCTGTCTGCAGAGCTTTCCTTGGCAATCGTCTTTTTTGAAACAAACAACTATAAATATGAGAAAAGTTCTGTCTTTTTCGGGCTTCCTGATGTTGGGGCTCGTCATTTCACAATTCCTTCCGATGATAGCGGGAGAAGGATATGGAGCCGTTAAGGTCCTGTCGAATATACTACTTTATGTATGTCTTAGTTTTATAATGATTAATGTGGGGCGGGAATTTGTGCTCGACAAAGTCCGCTGGAAAAGTTATGCCGAGGATTACTTTATAGCGATGGCTACAGCCGCCTTACCTTGGTTTATGATTGCTATCTATTACGTATTCGTACTTCTTCCGCCTGATTACTGGAACAGTTGGGAGGCTTGGAAAGAAAACCTGTTGTTAAGCCGTTTTGCTGCGCCTACGTCAGCCGGCATTTTATTTACGATGTTGGCGGCTATCGGTTTGAAGTCGAGCTGGATATATAAGAAGATTCAGGTTTTGGCTATTTTTGACGACTTGGATACGATTATTCTGATGATCCCCCTTCAGATAATGATGATTGGTTTGCGCTGGCAATTGATTATTGTAGTGGTCATTGTATTTATGTTGCTGTCTGTCGGTTGGCGGCAGTTGAATAAATATAATTGGCGGCAGGACTGGAAGGCTATTCTTTTCTACTCCGTTATCATATTTCTGGCTACGCAGATACTTTATCTTGGCAGTAAAGAACTGTACGGAGAGGAAGGAAGCATCCATATCGAAGTACTGTTACCGGCATTTGTATTGGGTATGATCATGAAGCACGAAGAGCATGACACCCCTGTGGAACGGAAAGTCTCTACCGGAATTTCCTTCCTGTTTATGTTCCTGGTAGGAATGAGTATGCCTCATTTTATCGGAGTCAACTTTGCGGAAACTCATGCAGGTACTCATTCGGTGACAGGTTCGCAGGAAATGATGTCATGGGGGATGATTTTGTTCCATGTTGTCATAGTCTCTTTCTTGTCGAATATAGGAAAACTTTGTCCGATGTTCTTCTATCGTGACCGGAAGTTGAGCGAACGACTGGCTCTTTCTATTGGTATGTTCACTCGTGGAGAGGTAGGTGCCGGAATTATATTTATTGCATTAGGTTATAATCTCGGAGGTCCGGCATTGGTAATCTCTGTGCTTACATTGGTATTGAACCTTATTTTGACGGGCATATTTGTTCTTTGGGTGAAAAACCTGGCTTTAAGGAGCTATAATGATTGAGAAAATCCGTATATTGCGAATCTAATACTATAAACACTTTTCATTATGACAATTTTGCGTACTATGCGAAATTTCTCGTCAATGAATATTGCGGCGAGTATCCTCTTGTTTGTAGCGGCAATTGCAGCTGCTATTATCGCTAATTCTCCGGTAGCTCCGGTTTATCAGGAGTTCCTCTTGCATGAGCTTCATTTGCAGATTGGTGATTTTAATCTGCTTTCGCATGGTGGAGAGAATCTGCGGATGATTGAGTTCATCAATGATGGACTGATGACTATATTTTTCTTATTGGTAGGGTTGGAGATTAAGCGGGAGTTATTAGTGGGTGAACTTTCTTCTTTCCGCAAAGCAGCGCTTCCCTTTATTGCTGCTTGTGGGGGGATGCTGCTGCCGGTGCTCGTTTTTATGTCAATTTGTCCTCCGGGTAGTGAGGGAGGGCAGGGGCTGGCTATTCCAATGGCGACGGATATTGCTTTCTCGTTAGGAGTCTTGAGTTTGTTGGGAAGTCGCGTTCCGTTGAGTCTGAAGATATTTCTGACGGCTTTTGCAGTGGTTGATGATATTGGAGGTATTCTCGTAATTGCTATTTTCTATAGTTCGCATGTGTCGTATGGATACATTCTGGTAGCTGTCTTACTTTACATTCTACTTTATTTTATAGGTAAGCGTGGTGCGACGAATAAGATTTTCTTTTTAGTGATTGGTGTCGTTATATGGTATTTATTTTTGCAATCGGGTATCCATAGTACTATTTCGGGAGTTATTCTGGCTTTTGTTATTCCGGCGAAGCCTCGTCTGGATGTAGGGAAATACATTGAGCATATTCGTCATACAATCGCAGGTTTCCCAGTGATGGAATCGGGAAGTATTGTGTTAACTAATGAGCAGATTGCCAAACTGAAAGAGGTTGAATCAGCTTCCGACCGTGTTATTAGCCCCCTTCAGTCTTTTGAAGATAATTTGCATGGAGCTGTCAATTATTTGATCCTTCCGTTGTTTGCCTTTGTCAATGCCGGCGTCGTCTTTAGTGGTGGCGGCGAGTTGGTAGGAGATGTAGGTATTGCAGTAGCAGCAGGCTTATTGTTCGGAAAGTTTGCAGGAATTTACTTCTTTACTTGGTTGGCTATAAAGATAAAACTGACTCCGATGCCGCCGGGTATGACTTGGACGAATCTTTCCGGTATCGCTCTTTTGGGAGGGATTGGTTTTACGGTGTCACTTTTTATTGCCAATCTTTCTTTTGGAGCAAACTTTCCTATTCTATTGAATCAGGCTAAGTTCGGAGTGCTGTCAGGAACTATTCTCTCAGGCTTATTGGGGTATATTGTTCTATGGATAGTATTACCTGCCCGAAGGCGGAAATAATAATTCAAAAATAATAGAATTAGGCATATCGGATATTTATCAGATGATATGCCTTTTTTATTGTATATATAATAAGGTGAAAAATATATCTACTAATAATATTAGTTAAACAACTGCATTAATTAGTAGATTAACTAATGTGATTAGTTGTTTGTTCGAATAATAGTATTATATTTGTGCCATTGTAAGAACTAAATAATATATTCAACTATGAAACAGATGAAACGATTGACCACGAAAGAGGAAGAGATTATGTGTATATTCTGGGAACATGGACCTATGTTTGTTCGTGAGCTTCTATCATTCTATGATGAGCCGAAACCGCATTACAATACTGTTTCTACCCTTGTACGGGGGCTGGAAGAGAAGGGCTTTGTAGGATATAAAGCCTATGGAAATACCTACCAGTATTATGCGCTTATTTCAGAAAAGGAGTATAAAAGTTCGGCACTCAAAGAAGTTGTTTCCCAATATTATAATAACTCCTATATCAATGTAGTGTCTTCTTTTATTGAAGAAGAAGGCATGTCGGTTGATGAACTTAAAGCATTGATAGAGTATATAGAGCAAGGCAAAAAGAAGAATTAATCTCTCTGTAGTCTGTCAGACAGATACGGATTTTATTCTATAGACAAATAACTTTTAATCTGAAAACACAATGGGAGCCTTTTTATTCTATCTGCTGAAATCCGGATGTTGCTTGGTGATCTTTTATATTTTCTTTAAGCTGATGATGAGTCGGAGTACTTTTTTCCGTTTCAATCGTATTACTTTGTTAGTCGGATTGTCAGGATGTACTTTGCTTCCACTTATAGAGCTGACAACTACTGAAGAGACATTTTTGCATACCCCTCTGTATGCCATTCACGAGATTTTGCAAAGTACGGAGCAGGTCATGTCAAATCCGGAAGAGCCGGGAAACGAGATTCTCCTGTCTGAAAAGAATACGGAAATCTCATCTTTGAATTGGATTCCTGTAACTTTGGGGACTATATATGGAGCAGGAGCTTTGTTGACATTTGTCTGGTTGTCTGTGTCTACCTGCCGTTTGGCTCAGTTAATTCGCATGTCAGAGAAAAAACGGTATGGAAACTATATATTGGTGATTCCCCGGCAGCCGATTGCTTCGTTTAGTTGGGGCAGATACATTGTTGTTTCAGCATCTGATTATTCCCGGCAGTCCGAAGAAGTACTCCTCCATGAAATGATGCATTTACGAAATCATCACACATTGGATTTATTGTTTATGCAGATTTTCCTGCTTGTTCATTGGTTTAATCCTGTTATATGGCTACTCAAACGGGAGTTGCAGGAAATACATGAATTTGAAGCCGATAATGGCGTAATTAATACAGGCGTCGATGCAACTAAATATCAATTATTACTGGTGAAAAAAGCTGTTGGCACAAGGCTCTACTCTATGGCTAATGGCTTTAATCACTCTAAACTTAAAAAACGTATCACTATGATGTTAAAAGAAAGAACCAATCGTTGGGCACGATTGAAGCTATTGCTTGCCGTGCCTGTAATGGCTGGCGCACTTTATGTGTTCGCACAGCCGGAAGTGAAAGAAATACCGCAGCAGATTCAGACTGAAATTCAGCAGGATAAAGCGGATGATTATGTGTCTTTGATGATTTTCTTCAGAAAGGAAGAAGAGAAGTATAGTAAACTGGTCAATGGATCGAATCCACCTTCCCGGGTAAAGGAGAAGCAGGCTCACCAGCTTTTGGTTAATGCCGATAATAAGGTGTTGTTCGATGGCAAATTTACCTCGATGGATGAGTTGAAGTCTGCTATTATAAAGAACTTGTTGAAGTCATGGGAGGAAAGTAGCAGGCAAGATGCTCAGGTTGTTTTCTTTCAGTATGATCGCGGAACTGAAATTGCTGCAATTACCACTATCCTCAAAGAAGCGAAAGGGGCATTTGAGCAAATACGTGCTGATCTGTCAGTTACATCAACAGATAAGAGTAAAGAGCATCTTGACCGCTTGTTTCCGATTCTTTTAATAGAAGGGGCTCCGAAAAAATATGGATTAAAGGAACTTCCAGTGGAGGAAAGAATCAGTGGCATTGTGGTAACGATTCACACTTCGGAAGGACGGGAAGTAGTTAAGGATTTTACTTTAACAGAGTTGAAACAGAAAGTCACTGCTGCACGTGCGAAGCAAGCTGATCCGGAAAGTTTGGTTGTTGGCCTCAAGATAGAGAAGGGGTGCAAGATAGGATTCGTGACAGATGTCAAGCAAGTACTGCGGGAAGCTAGTGCTCTCAAGATAACATATAACTCAACTGATGGCTGATAAATTTTGATATAGTGTCACTATATAGTTAGTATAGTGACACTATCCAATCTGCATAGTTACACTATCCCGACCGGATAGTGACACCATTTTAAAAGTTTGATAATGGCTATTTTATTCGTCATCCCCATCATCTGCTATCGGTAGAATCTTTTGACTCTCCTCATGCGGTAATTGTTCTACTTGGCGTAGTTTCCGTTCAATGGCGCGAGTCCTTTTTCCCATTACTTCTTCCAATTGGTCACCGGCACTTTGCAGGTTCTTCTGTACTTTTTCGAGCAGACCTCCGAATTTGCTGAATTCTGTTTTGACTGCTCCTAATACAGTCCATACTTCTCCGGTACGCTTTTGAATAGCCAGTGTGCGGAATCCCATTTGAAGACTGTTCAGAATAGCTCCAAGAGTAGTCGGTCCCGTCACAACAATCTTATATTCTTTTTGCAGCGTCTCTACCAAACTTGTTCTTCGGATCACTTCCGCATAAATACTTTCGAAAGGCAGGAACATAATCGCAAAGTCTGTCGTAAAAGGCGGGTCTACATATTTGTCGTGAATATCTTTCGCCATCTTTTTGATTGTTACTTCCAGCTGCTTGCCGGATGACTCTATCAATGAGGTATCTCCGGCTTCGAAAGCGTCGTAATACTGCTCGTATATGTCTTTCGGAAATTTGGCATCGATAGGCAGGTATACAGTGCTGTTCGCATCATCCTTGCCAGGAAGCTTAATGGCAAATTCCACGAATTCGGTTCCGCTTTTCTTGGTTTTTACATTAGCGTCATATTGTTCCGGACTCATCATCTGTTCCAGCAGTGCTCCCAACTGAACCTCTCCGAATGTACCGCGCATTTTCACGTTGCTCAAGACTTTCTTCAGTCCACCGACATCTTGTGCGAGAGATTTCATTTCTCCCAGTCCCTTCTGTACATTTTCCAATTGTGAGCGGACGATTTCAAAGGACTGGCCAATGCGTTCATTCAAGGTTTTCTGCAGTTTCTCTTCCACCATCAGCCGCATGTCATCCAAACGTTTTTCAGTCGATTTTATCAGAACCTCTTGTTGGCGTGCCATCGTGTCGAACTTTTGGCGTTGCAGTTCTCCGCTCGTCATCATATTCTTATGCAGCACGTCTTGCAGTTGTTGCATATTCTGATTCAGTGTTTGGGTCATTTCCATGCGGAGTTCCCGTATGCTGCGGTTTAGTTCTTCACGGTTTTCTTGCATTTGTTGGCGCAAGGCTGTTTGCAATTGTTCTGCTTGGGCATGGTTATTTCCTTTTACCAGTGATAGTACAATCGAGATTACTGCTAATGCGGCAATAACAATAAGTAGAATCAGCTCCATCAATAAGTCAAAATTTCGTTTCCGGTTTCAGTAATCAGAATCATGTTTTCCCATTGGGCAGAGGGTAGTCCGTCATCTGTACATACCGTCCATCCGTCAGCTTCGTCAACGAACACTTCGTAAGTGCCCATATTTATCATCGGTTCAATGGTAAAGGTCATACCCGGAACAATCATCATTCCCGTTCCACGACGTCCGAAGTGTTCCACATCCGGTGCTTCGTGAAATTGCATACCTACGCCATGCCCGCAAAGATCGCGTACTACGCTGAATCCATTCTTTTCTGCATGTTCCTGAATAGCAGCGCCTACGTCTCCTAGTTGTTTCCATGGCTGTGCAGCAGCTATGCCTATTTCCATGCATTCTTTTGTTACCTGAACAAGTTTACGCATTTCGGGATTCACGTCACCAATCATGAACATGCGGGATGCGTCGGAGAAATATCCTTTGTAAATGGTGGAAACATCTACATTGATTATATCTCCGCTTTGTAGTATTTCCGTTTTGCTGGGAATGCCGTGGCACACTACATCGTTAATGCTGGTACAGACACTTTTAGGAAATCCTTCGTAGTTGAGAGGGGCAGGGATAGCACCATGCTTTGTGGTGAAGTCATATACCATAACATCGATCTCTTCAGTAGACATTCCTTCGCGGATATTTTCCGAAATATAATCTAATAAGGCAGTATTGATCTTCGCACTCTCACGGATTCCTTCCAGTTGCTCGGGTGTACGTAGCACTTTACGCAATGGGAGCTTGTAACCTTGTTTTCTGTATTTCTGTATTTTCGCTTCTACTTCAGCCGGATAATTAGAGGGAGTAAACCGGAATCCCTTGATAAAGTTCTTCATTATTATAGGATGTTTTTTAATCGTACTACAAAGGTACGAGAATAAATGGAAGATACTCTTTCCGGCTTTCTAAAACTTTGTTATCTTTATGAGGAAATGAATCGTTTGCCATGTGATTCCTTTTTTTTACCACTCATAAGAAATACTTACCTGAGGTACCCATTCCCATTTCTTTCGTATGGTGTTGTATTGATACCGCACATCAGTCTTCAATTTCCAGCCTTTATTTATTTTAAGGATAATGTTGCTGCCCAAAGTAGTTGGTATCACTTCAGATGAAAGTCCCCGATATCTTCGGGCATCCAGATTTTGTTCACCATATATGCTGAGAGACCATTTTTTAGAGATGCTATAATCCATCTGAGCTTCAACATGAAAATGGTCCGGATTTTCTCCAAAGTTACTTTTACTGTGCAAAGTAATATTCTTGTGTATTTTAAACCAAGAATAAGTGGGCAAGAAGACAGAATTAGTGCGTCGGAAAACATGATGAGTATATAGGGACAATTTCGGAGACATAATCGGTGATTTTAAAGCCGGCAGTGTTGGATCAAAGTCAACAAACGATTTTGTATGATACAACATATTCTGTTCTGTTTTCTCAACGAACTTTCTGTTTATATTAATTTCCTGATCGGATTTCAATAACTGCTGTAATCTCAATGAGTCCTGTTTGCTCCACTCTTGTCCTGCCACAGATAAAGGAAGCAATAATAGACAAAGAGTACCTAATTGATATTTACAAATGTCCATACAATGTGCTAGTAAAGTTTATTGTATGGACGGTGAAAAATGGGAAATGCTGCTTTGTGTAATGAATAAATAGTATTTATTTCACATAATATGAGAATACTTTTCTTTTTTTGTTGCCGCATCTATAGATGATACAAAACCAACACAACTTTTGTGCTCCTGTTAAGGTAATCTTTTTGCCTTGAACACAGGTTTTATCTTCTGAATTTCCGATTCAAATCCGAACCAATAACCATGCCCTTCTTCGTCAACAGGGAGAAAACATAATCGTAGATTCTCACGGTATGCGCCGTATATAATTTCCCAATTATCGGGAGGAACCTGCCGTTTTGTTTTAACTCTTTCAGCGGGGATTTTCTTTAACGACATACCTGCTTCTATCCATGCAATACTGACCTGTGTCACATAGTCTGGATAATGATTCTTGCAGAAATCATAGATGATAAGTCCCCTTTTCTCCAAGCTTAAAGGAGTGTCAATTACATCTGTTTGTACTAAATGGTCGAGTAACTCATGTAAGAATTGCGGATTCTCTAAAATAAGGGTTCGGGTGATACTCCGCCAAGTGGGAGTATTATAAAATCCGTCTAAAAGGCGGGAGAGGTAGTGGGCTGTTTGTAGTTCTTCTACAGAAATCTCTTTGGTTCTCAGGACTTCGTATGGAGGCAGAGGGGAGTATTGGATTCCTAACTCTTCCGCTCTTCTTCGCATTTCTGTGCCGGGAAGTAGTTTTAATGATTCCAGTTGGATTTCTCCTGCGCCATATTCGGCAAGTGTACGGACGTCTTCGAATATCTCGGACAGATGATAGAGAGGAAGTCCGGCTATTAAGTCGGCATGAGTCTCCATGTTCTTAAGAGAGCAAAGATATTTCAGACCTTGGAGGGCATCAGATAATTTTCCGATGCGTCGGCTTTTCTCCAATACCGGTTCCCGAAGACTTTGAATACCGGCTTCAAGGTGTAGCAGACCGCTAGGTAAAACAGCGAGTTCCTCTTTCAACTCTTCGGAGAGAAGTGCCGGATGAATTTCCAGATGGAAACAGATATCCGGTGCATATTCACGGAAAAGATGCAGAAGTTCTTTGGCTCGCTTATTATTGTAGTTAAAAGTACGGTCGAGTACGCGCACATTTTTGATTCCATGTTGATGAATAACATTCAATCGTTCGCGGATTGCCTCCAAAGAAATGGTGCGGACAGGTTTCTCACCTCCGCTGACGCAAAATGCACAGGTATTGAAGCAGCCTCGGGTGGTTTCCAGTTGTACGAAAGGTTTGCTCCAGTTGAAGAAGCTGCTTTTTTCCGGTGAGACGAGTTGGGAGAAGTTCATGACACGGGCGATACCATTATCTTGATATCGGTCAGATTCATCTAAGTAACAAAGACCGGATACCTGATTCCACTCACTTACTGGATGATTCCATACTTTTAACCAGATAGGAAACACTTCTTCGCCTTCTCCACGAAACACTCCGCTGACAAATTTGTTCTTTCTTAAGAAGGCTTCGTTATCTCCCAGAAACTCCGGACCTCCGAGAACAATACAGCAATGGGGAAGCAAAGCTTTAGCGCGTGAAACGATATGTAACAGTTGCTCATGATTAAATAGCCAGTTGGTAGCGGCGATAATGTCGGGTTGATGACGGTAGATTTGATTGACAACCATTCCGGTGTTCTCGTTGATGGTTGCTGATACTGTACACCATTCAATAGTAGTATCGTCTGCTATTTGTGCATGTAATGCCGGCAATGCCAGCGAAGAGTGCGCGTAGGAGCTATTTAAATCAAGCCAAAGAAGTTTCATACGGAAATGTTACTGTTACTGGGGCAAAGGTACAAAAAACTTGCGTCTTAAGGTGTATAGTAAAATAAAAACGTTAATTTTGCAATAATTAATGCAATAGACTAGATAATTATGAAGAATTTGAAAAAATACGTAGGTGTTCTGATGCTGCTGTCCTTATTGGTCGGCTTTACTTCGTGCGAAGACGATGAAACAATATTCGATAGAATTGTAGGACGTACGTGGATTGGTGATTTAGGATTTGAATCTGATGACCGTTATCATGATCCTTTGGAAAGTGGCATCTACTTAGGTGCGGATGGGTTTGGAGAGGACCAGCTATGCTATTATGATAATGGTGATTATTATGGAAAACCGTTAAGACTGCAATGGAGTGTAGGAAATGGTACCCTTTATATTGATTATGGTAATGTTGCTCCTCCGCGTGAACTGCGTAATGTATATGTTAGTCATGGACGTATGACGGGAACTTTATATATTAATGGATTCTATTATGGCGATGTGGAATTGTACATGCAATAACGGTTAATGTATTGAGCTTTCTTGAAGAAGACTATTAATCGGCAAGAGGAGATAATATAAAAAAAGAAGAGGTTGAATTATTCAATCTCTTCTTTTTTTATATCCTTTTTACTTTTTCAAGAACAACTTCTTAAACTCTCCCGGATAAGGTGTTTCAAATTCCATCAAATCTCCCGTCACCGGATGATAAAAACAAAGTTTGAAGGCATGGAGTGCCAGTCTTCCGATCGGGTTGGGCGAGTCTTCGCCTCCATATCTTCCATCCCCTATGATCGGATGTCCTAAATCCTGCATGTGCACACGAATCTGATTCTTTCGTCCTGTTTCCAGATCAAGTTCCAGCAATGAATATCCGTTAGCACGTTTGATGGTTCTATAGTGTGTGATAGACTTCGAACCGCCATCATCATATTCGCTGGAGCTTACGTAGAGGGTCTTGTCTGTCAGCCAAGAAACTACCGTGTCGTAATCCTTCTCCATTGTTCCTTCCACGACAGCCACATAACGGCGGTCGGTCACTATTTCATGCCAGTTGTCACGCAATGTCCGTTGTGTCTTTTCGTCTTTCGCAAACATCATCAATCCTGATGTATCCCTATCCAGACGGTGTACGATGAAGATCCGGTGCTGTCTGCCCGAACGCTGTACATATTCATTCAGAATAGTATAAGCAGTACGTTCTTTTTGCCGCTCCGTGTTAACGGACAAGAGTCCTTGCATCTTTTCTACCACAATAATATATGCATCTTCATATACAATTTTCAGCAATCTGTTATGAAATTCCTTCTTTCCCTTTTCCTTGCTGATTTGTACTTTCATTCCGGCTTGCAGCGGAAAGTTGAATTGAGTTGTGATAACGTTATCCACTAACACCACTCGTTTGCTTAATAAAGATTTCAACTTCGTGCGGCTTGCATCCGGCATTTTAGCAGCCAGAAACTCCATCAGTTCCATGGGTTCCTTGACGGCATAGTTTGTATATTGTGCACGTGCTTTCTCAGCAGGAGTTCTTCTCGGTCTTTTTTCCATTTCTTTTTTCTTTTGCGAACAGTTCAACTAACGTATTATCGAAGTTCCAGCAATACCACATTTTCCACATGATGTGTATGGGGGAACATGTCTACAGGCTGTACGGCTTTCACTTTGTATTTGCCGTCGAGCAGTTGTAAGTCGCGTGCCTGCGTAGCCGGGTTACAGCTTACATATACAATCCGCTTCGGTTCGGCAAACAGAATAACATCCACAACATCCTGATGCATACCTGCACGTGGAGGATCGGTAATAATCACGTCCGGACGTCCATGCTGGTTGATAAATTCCTGAGTCAGCATGTCTTTCATGTCTCCGGCATAGAACAAGGTATTCTTTATCTCATTAATTTCGGCGTTTACCTTTGCATCCTCGATAGCTTCCGGTACATACTCAATACCAATCACCTGACGTGCTTGACGTGATACAAAGTTGGCGATTGTTCCGGTTCCGGTATATAAGTCATATACCAGTTCATTTCCGGTCAGGCCGGCAAATTCGCGGGCTATCTTATATAGATTGTAGGCCTGTTCGGAGTTAGTCTGATAGAATGATTTCGGGCCGACCTTGAAGCGCAGTCCTTCCATTTCTTCGAAGATGTGGTCTTTCCCCTTGAATACATGCACATCCAAATCATTAATCGTATCGTTACACTTATTATTAATAATGTATAGGAGAGAAGTGATTTCGGGGAATGAGTCGGCAATAAACTGCAGCAGTTGTTTGAACAGCTCCATTTCATGATCTTCTGTGATCTTACAGATAACAATCACCATCAGTTCTCCCGTAGATGAAGTACGGATAATCATATTCCGCAACATACCTTCCTGTGAACGCAGGTTGATAAACGAATAATCATGCTCATAAGCATAGTCGCGTACGGCATTGCGGATACGATTGGAAATGTCATCCTGCAACCAGCATTTTTCAATAGCCAGCACTTTGTCGAAAGCTCCGGGAATATGGAAACCTACCGCATTCATCTGATCGTATTTCACATCCTGGCGAACTTCATCGTTAGTGAGCCAGCGTTTGTTGGAAAAAGTGAACTCCAGTTTATTCCGGTAGAACTCTGTTTTGGCAGAACCCAGAATCGGTGAAATTTCCGGAAGTTCAATCTTACCGATACGCTTCAGATTGTCCTCCACCTGTTTCTGCTTATACTTGATTTGCTCCGAATAGGGGAGTACCTGCCATTTGCAACCACCGCATACGCCATAGTGTTGGCAGAAAGGGACGGCACGTACTGGCGACAGCTCGTGAAATTTCACGGCCTCAGCTTCGGCGTATTTGTTCTTTTTGCGCTTGATTTGCAGGTCTACAACATCGCCTGGCACTACATAAGGAACAAAAATCACCAGGTCGTTTACTTTTGCGATGGCTTTTCCTTCGGCAGCCACATCCGTTATTGTTACCTTCTCCAGCAGGGGAAGTTCTTTTCTCTTTCTTGCCACTTTTACACCAATCTAATAATTATGATGCAAAAGTAGGTATTTTTTTTGGAAAACTTTCGTGTCTATGAAAATATTCCAGATTGTAATGTCGAAATTGCATTTTAATAGAAAGTTTTTTCTCAAAAAGTTTTCTGGTTTGCGAAATATACTTAGATTTGCGAACAGAAAAAAATCATAATGTAACTTTAAACACAATATTATGGATAAAAAAAGAGTTTATACCTTTGGAAATGGTCAGGCAGAAGGAAAGGCTGACATGAAGAATTTGTTGGGTGGTAAAGGTGCCAATCTTGCCGAAATGAATTTAATAGGAATTCCCGTCCCTCCCGGATTCACCATAACTACAGAAGTTTGCACGGAGTATAATACGTTAGGACGTGATAAAGTGGTTGAGTTGCTGAAAGATGAAGTAGTAAAAGCCATTGCCCGTGTAGAAGAATTAATGAAATCTAAATTCGGTGATATCGAAAATCCATTGTTGGTTTCTGTTCGTTCGGGTGCCCGTGCGTCTATGCCGGGTATGATGGATACTATTCTGAACCTGGGTCTGAATGATGAGGTAGTGGAAGGTATCATCCGGAAGACTGGTAATGCTCGTTTTGCATGGGACTCCTATCGTCGTTTTGTGCAGATGTACGGTGACGTTGTTCTGGGCATGAAGCCGACAAACAAAGAAGATATTGACCCGTTCGAAGCAATCATCGAAGAAGTAAAAGAATCAAAAGGAGTGAAACTTGACAACGAGCTGGAAGTGGAAGATCTGAAAGAACTCGTAAAGAAATTCAAGGCAGCTGTGAAGGAGCAGACCGGAAAAGATTTCCCGACTTGTGCTTACGAACAGCTTTGGGGGGCCATCTGCGCCGTATTTGATTCATGGATGAACGAGCGTGCTATCCTTTATCGTAAGATGGAAAGTATACCTGATGAATGGGGAACTGCTGTAAACGTACAAGCTATGGTATTCGGTAATATGGGTGATACATCTGCAACGGGTGTTTGCTTCTCCCGTGATGCCGGTACAGGTGAAGACCTTTTCAACGGTGAATACCTGATCAATGCACAAGGTGAAGATGTGGTAGCCGGTATTCGTACTCCGCAACAGATTACTAAAGTCGGTTCTCAGCGCTGGGCTGTATTGGCAGGTGTTACTGAAGATATCCGTGCATCGAAATTCCCTTCTATGGAAGAGGCAATGCCGGAAATCTACAAGGAACTGGATGCTTTGCAAACAAAATTGGAGAACCATTATAAAGATATGCAAGACATGGAATTCACTGTGCAGGAAGGTAAATTATGGTTCCTGCAGACTCGTAACGGTAAACGTACCGGTGCGGCTATGGTGAAAATTGCAATGGACTTGCTCCGTCAGGGCATGATTGATGAAAAGACTGCTTTGATGCGTGTAGAACCCAATAAACTGGACGAACTTCTTCATCCGGTATTCGATAAATCAGCTTTGAAACAGGCTAAAGTACTGACTCGTGGTCTTCCGGCTTCTCCGGGTGCTGCAACAGGGCAGATTGTGTTCTTCGCTGATGATGCTGCCGAATGGGCTGCCGGTGGAAAGAAAGTGGTAATGGTTCGTATCGAAACCTCTCCGGAAGACCTGGCTGGTATGGCGGTTGCCGAAGGTATTCTGACAGCTCGTGGTGGTATGACTTCTCATGCAGCTGTGGTGGCTCGCGGTATGGGTAAATGCTGTGTGTCCGGTGCAGGTGCATTGAATATCGACTATAAAAACCGTACGGTGGAAATTGACGGTATTGTCTTAAAAGAAGGTGATTATATCTCATTGAACGGTAGTACAGGAGAAGTGTATAATGGTAAAGTAGAAACACAGGCTGCCGAACTTTCCGGTGACTTTGCCGATTTGATGAAACTCTCGGATAAATATACCCGTCTGCAGGTACGTACCAATGCGGATACTCCTCATGATGCGGAAGTAGCACGTAACTTCGGTGCGGTAGGCATCGGTCTTTGCCGTACAGAGCATATGTTCTTCGAAGGTGAAAAGATTAAAGCAATGCGCGAAATGATCCTGTCGGAAGATGCTGAAGGCCGTCGCAAGGCATTGGCTAAGATCCTTCCATATCAACAAGCTGACTTTAAGGGTATCTTTAAAGCAATGGCTGGTTGTCCGGTGACTGTTCGTTTGCTCGATCCTCCTTTGCATGAATTCGTTCCTCACGATACGAAGGGCCAGCAGGAAATGGCTGACACGATGGGGGTAAGCCTGCAATATATCCAGCAGCGTGTAGAATCATTGTGTGAGCACAATCCAATGTTGGGCCACCGTGGTTGCCGTCTGGGAAATACATATCCTGAAATCACTCAGATGCAGACACGTGCTATCTTGGGTGCGGCTCTTGAACTGAAGAAAGAAGGTGTAGAGACACATCCGGAAATCATGGTTCCGCTGACCGGTATCTTGTACGAGTTCAAGGAACAAGAGAAAGTGATCCGCGAAGAAGCTGCGAAGTTATTTAAAGAAGTTGGCGACAGCATTGACTTCAAAGTAGGTACTATGATCGAAATTCCGCGTGCAGCCTTGACTGCTGACCGTATCGCTTCATCTGCTGAATTCTTCTCATTCGGTACGAATGACTTGACTCAGATGACCTTCGGCTATTCTCGCGACGATATCGCTTCTTTCCTTCCGGTTTATCTGGAAAAGAAGATTCTGAAAGTAGATCCGTTCCAGGTTCTCGATCAGAATGGTGTGGGTCAGTTGGTACGTATGGCTACAGAGAAAGGCCGTGCTATCCGTCCGGATTTGAAATGCGGTATCTGTGGTGAACATGGTGGTGAACCGTCTTCTGTGAAGTTCTGCCATAGAGTAGGTTTGAATTACGTTAGTTGCTCTCCGTTCCGGGTGCCTATCGCCAGATTGGCAGCGGCGCAGGCAGCAATTGAAGGATAGAGAGATAAACTGGTTAGAAAGTTAACTTTCTGATAATTGGGCTGTAATCATTCTCTTACGAGACGATTACAGCCTGTTTTGTTAGATGATGTTATTTTTATTTATGCTCGTTAGGTGCTGATAATCAGCTTTTAATAAGGATGCATTTGGTGATTATTATAAAAAACTAACTAAATATTTGTTTAAGATAAAGAAGTAGCTTAATTTTGCCCTCGAAAACAAAACGTATTTTTATTTTATAATTTAAAAAGAAAGAAGATGAAAAAGGGTTTATTATTGGTAGTTGTCATGTTAGCAACTATCGCTGTAAAAGCACAGGACATTTACGTAGGCGGATCTTTGAATGTATGGCGTAATAGCACAGGCAACACTACCTCTTTTAAAGTTGCTCCGGAAATCGGCTACAATTTTAATGAAACATGGGCATTGGGTGCTGAACTGAACTATTCACACGAGTATGTGAAGCAGGTGACTGCAAATACAGTTACTGTTGCTCCGTATATCCGTTGGTCTTACTATCAAAACGATGCTGTGCGTCTGTTCCTGGATGGAACTGCTGCTATTGGTTTCGTGAAAATTAAAGATGGTGATACTACTAAAGCAGGCCAGATTGGTTTGAGACCGGGTATTGCTGTTAAACTGAACGATCATTTCTCTTTTGTAGCTAAGTATGGCTTCTTGGGATATCGTAGAAATGTGAACACTTCCGGAGACTCTTTTGGTCTGATGTTGACTAGCGAAGATCTTTCTATTGGTTTCCACTACAATTTCTAATCGAGTAGTAGATAATAAAAAAACAGGAAAGGGGATTCTTTAAAATAGGGAATTCCCTTTCTTTATGTATTATCTCTATATTTTACACGTTTATTGAAGAAAATGTTGTTAAATATAAATTTCGGTTATACATTTGTGTCATTGATTAAACAGATGATTTAACTATAGTAATTAATTAAAAACTTTAGAATTATGAAAAAGAGTATTTTATTTATTTTATTCGCATTAGTTTCAGTAGTCGGTTTCTCGCAGATTACAGGTTGGAATGCCAAAGTAGGAATGAATATTAGTAATTACACAGGTGATGCTGATATGAATGCAAAAATTGGCTTTAAGCTTGGAGGAGGTTTTGAATATGCTTTTGATAATACTTGGTCATTGCAACCATCATTGTTTGTAAGCAGCAAAGGTGCAAAGCAAGATGAACTCACAATTAATGCTTATTATTTAGAATTGCCGGTAATGGCTGCTGCGCGTTTTGATGTTGCTAATAATACAAATGTGGTTATTAATGCGGGACCCTATTTAGCATGTGGTATTGCAGGTAAGTCAAAAGTGGATATGGGCAATGTGGAGTATAAGGAGAATACTTTTGGTGATGGTGGTTTGAAGCGTTTTGATGCAGGATTAGGTGTTGGTGTTGCATTGGAATTAGGTCAGATTATTGTAGGATTAGATGGCCAATTTGGTTTGGTAGATGTACAAAAAGTTGGTAATCCTAAAAATATGAACTTCTCTATAGTATTAGGATATAAGTTCTGATAAGTAAATACTTGTAAAAAAGAAAACCGCTGTGGAGTATTATTTACAGCGTTTTTTTTATATTTGTTTCTCGAATCAATGTTCTTAGTCCGCTAATTTCTTCAACTTCTTGAAATGCTCGATCACTGCCAGATAATTCTGGTCCAGGCAAGCATCAAACCGATTCCAGAGATCTCCCAGTACAACAGCTCCTCCGAATCCGAAATCCTTTATCTCCAGTAGATTATCTTCATTAATCCCCCCGAGTGCCATCACTTTGGAGTCAATGATTTTGGCTTTCTGTGCTTCACGTAACTCTTCTGCCGTATAAGTAGAATAATAATTGACCTTCGAAATACTATCGTAAATAGGGCTCATGAAAACATAATCATAGAAATGCTTTCTGTTTTTTACCTCCTCTACGGAATGACAGGAACAACTGACATGTCCGGCGTAATCATGCGGTTCGCTCGGATTGCGTGCATTCAGGTGAATACCCATCAGGTTGAATTCTTCTTTCAGATAGAAGTGCTCGTGTGTCACGATGCGGCGATGATATTTTTCAGGAATCAGTGTCAGCAATCGTTCGGAATACATGGCTGGTGTCTCAGGTTTTCTGAGATGTAGAATATCCAGTCCCTCTTCGAAAAGAGCGGTAATAATCTTATCTTCTTCAACGAAGAAAGTAGGGGTGGTAACTACAATTAGTTTCATTTCCTTTGTTAAGTTGTAAACTTTAGCAAAGTTACTAATTAACTATTTCAGAAACCAACGTTTATAGTGAAAATTTGTTAGATTGCAATGTCCGCAAGTCAATAGTCCATAGTTTGCCCGACAATACTTCTCCAAAGCCGCATATAATCTTCAGCACTTCTGTTGCCTCGATGCTCCCTGTCACAGCGGGAGTGATGCCCATTACACCCTTGGGAGGCGGGGGCATTCGTTTCATTTCCTCTTCGTCGGGGTATAGGTCCCGATAGTCTTTTTTCTCTTCTCCGTAATGGAAAACAGATACCTGGCCTTCGAAGCCGCAGATGGCTCCATAGACATAGACTTTCCCCGTTTTTGCACAGATGTCATTGATCAGATAACGGGTAGGGAAGTTGTCGCAGCCATCTACTACAATATCATACTGACTGATGATTTCTTGTGCGTTTTCTTCTGTTAGACGGGTAGGATAAGGCTGGGAAGTTGTCTCGCTGTTGAGTGCGGAAAGCCGTTCAGCGGCACATATTGCTTTCGGTTTACCTAATTCTTTTTCTGAATAGAGCACCTGTCTTTGCAGATTGCTGATACTGACCACATCGTCGTCTACCAGTCCTATACAACCTACTCCTGCTCCGGCCAGATAGAGGGCGATGGGAGAGCCTAACCCTCCTACGCCTACAATAAGAACCTTTGCTTGCTTCAGTTTCCGCTGTCCCTCTTCTCCGATTTCGGGAAGGATCATTTGCCTGTCGTATCGCATCGTTTTATCTTTTAAAGTCAAAAGACTGGTCCCAGTCTTTCCAGACCGGTTCACGTCCCAGTTTTCTCAAATCACGTTCTACTTCTATCGCTTTCCGTTCGTCGCTCACATGAAACTGTTCCAACGTTTGCGGATAGCTGTAATATCCACCCGGTTCAGTCTTGCTTTCGGCACTCATGGTAGTTACCCCCAGAGTTGCCATGTGATTTCGTATCTCGGCACTTTCGCGGGTAGAATAAGAGATATCTACATCATGGTCGAAGATACGCATGGCGAATGTAAGCTGTGCAAGTTCCCGGTCGTTCATGATGACGTTGGGTTGGAAACCATCGTTTTCGGATGGACGCATACGGGGGAAGTTGACGCTGTACTTGGTTTTCCAATAATGTTTCTGCAAGTAGCGGAGGTGGTAAGCCATCATTGTCACATCGGTCCGCCACTCTTCCAGACCGATCAGAACACCCATTCCTATCTTGTGGACACCGGCTTGTCCCATACGGTCGAAACCATTGACACGCCATTCGAATTTGGACTTCATGCCTCTCGGGTGATACTTTTTATAGTTCGCCTTGTTGTAGGTTTCCTGAAAACAGATGACTCCGTTCAGTCCGTGATGAGTGAGCTCTTTATATTCTTCCGCTTTGAGGGGCATCACTTCAATTTGAAGATTGCTGAAATAAGGTTTGGCCAAGTCCAGTGCACGGGCGATGTAAGGTACTCCTGCCGCTGCCGGATTTTCACCGGTCACGAGTAACAGATTCTCGAAAGGAGCCAGCCGTTTGATGGCTTTATATTCGTTGATGATTTCCTCTTCGGTCAGAATCGTTCTTTTCATCGGATTGCTGATGTGGAAACCACAGTAAACACAGGAGTTGGTACATGAATTGGTGATGTAGAGCGGTACGAACATAGAGATTGTTTTGCCGAACCGTTCCATCGTATATTTCTGGCTGAGGCGAGCCATTACTTCCAGATATGGAGTGGCGGCAGGTGAGATCAATGCCATAAAGTCGTTGACGTCCAGATGCTCTTTTTTACCCAATGCACGGCGCACATCGGCATCTGTCTTGGAATAGATGGCTTTTGTCGTCTCTTCCCAGGATATTTTTTCTAATTCGTCTGAGAACATTTTTTTAAGTTATAAGTTAGTTGTAAATTGGTTTTAAGTTTTTCACCACTTACTGTTTGTCATTATGGGCGTTTTTCTTCAAGTCACGAGACAATCTCATGGCACAGAAATTAGGTCCGCACATCGTACAGTATTCTCCGTCGATGTGATGTCCCGCACGGAAATATCCTTGTGCCCGTTCCGGATCGAGAGACAAGTCGAACTGGTCTTTCCAGCGGAACTCGTAGCGGGCTTTGCTCAATGCATTGTCGCGAACCTGTGCTCCCGGATGGCCTTTGGCGAGATCGGCGGCATGGGCGGCAATCTTGTATGTGATGACACCTACACGCACATCTTCTTTATCCGGCAAGGCAAGATGCTCTTTCGGAGTGACATAGCAAAGCATGGCCGTGCCCAGCCAACCGATCTGAGCCGCTCCGATAGCGGAGGTAATATGATCGTATCCCGGAGCAATGTCGGTGACCAAAGGACCGAGCGTATAAAACGGCGCATCATGACATTTCTCGATCTGGCGCTCCATGTTTTCTTTGATTTTATGCATCGGTACATGCCCCGGACCTTCGATGAACGCCTGTACATTCTTTTCCCAGGCACGAAGCACCAGTTCGCCCATGGTATCCAGTTCCGCAAATTGTGCTTTGTCGTTGGCATCGTGGATGGACCCCGGACGCAATCCGTCTCCCAATGATACGGCAACGTCATATTGAGCCAGAATATCACAAATATCATCAAAGTGCTCATACAGGAAACTTTCCTGATTGTGTACCAGACACCATTTGCTCATGATACTTCCTCCACGGCTGACGATACCGCACAGACGCTCGTCGGCAAGATGCACATTGTGGCGACGAATACCTGCATGAATCGTGAAGTAATCCACTCCCTGTTCGCACTGTTCTATCAACGTATCCCGATAGATCTCCCAACTAAGATCCTCGACTACGCCGTTCACTTTTTCAAGTGCCTGATAAATAGGTACAGTACCCACCGGCACCGGACAGTTACGGATAATCCACTCACGCGTCTCATGGATATTCTCTCCGGTGGAAAGGTCCATCAGCGTGTCACCTCCCCATTTACAGCTCCACAAAGCCTTTTCTACTTCTTCATCAATGCTGGAAGTCGTAGCTGAATTTCCGATGTTCGTATTGATTTTCACCAGGAAGTTACGACCGATAATCATCGGTTCAGCTTCCGGATGATTGATATTGGCCGGGAGTACCGCACGGCCTTCTGCTATTTCCTTACGGACAAATTCGGGAGTGATATGAGTCTCGATTCCGAGCTCTTCACAGTTCATATTTTCCCGGATAGCCACATATTCCATTTCCGGAGTGATAATGCCTCGTTTGGCATATGCCATTTGGGTGATGGCTTCTCCTTTTCGGGCACGGTAGGGAAGGGCGATGTGCTCAAAACGAAGATGGTCCAGACTCTTGTCGTCCCGTCGCATTTGCCCGTATTCCGAAGTGATTTCGGGGAGTTGTTCCACATCGCCACGTGACACAATCCACTCTTCACGTAAGCGTGGAAGTCCTTTTTTAAGGTCGATGCTCATTGATGAATCGCTGAACGGTCCGCTGGTATCATATACATATACTTCCGGATTTGGAGTCACTATTTTTTCGTCTCCTTCGAAGCTGGTGCTGGGTACTTGTTCTACTTTCCGCATGGCTACACGGATATTCGGATAGAGCTTGCCCGGCAGATATACTTTCTGAGAGCGGGGGAATTTTATTTTTTGTTCCATGAATTTTTTATTCTAGTATGATAAAAAAGTAGTCAATTAGACATTACTCATTGCTTATTACTTATTCATTCAGAAATGCGGTTAAAGGCGAACTCGCTTCTGCAACAAAGTTGTCGGCCTGCATGCCCAGACCTGCTTCGTATGCCCGCCTTCCGGCCTCGGTAGCCGCTTTGAAAGCCAGCGCCATTTCCACCGGATTGCCTGCTACGGCGATAGCTGTGTTCACCAGTACGGCGGATGCTCCCAGTTCCATTGCTTCGGCGGCATGACTGGGCGCACCGATGCCGGCATCTACCACAACAGGGATGCCTGCCTGTTCGATAATAATTTGCAGGAATTCTTTAGTCTGCAATCCTTTGTTGGTACCGATGGGGGCACCAAGCGGCATTACAGTAGCTGCGCCGGCTTCTTCCAACCGTTTGCAGAGTACGGGGTCGGCCTGACAGTAGGGCAGTACTATAAATCCCAGTTTGACAAGCTGTTCAGTAGCTTTTAATGTCTCGATAGAGTCGGGGAGCAGATAGCGGGGATCAGGATGAATTTCCAGTTTCAGCCAATTGGTTCCGAATGCTTCGCGTGCCATCTGTGCGGCAAAAACAGCTTCTTCCGCATCGCGTACCCCCGATGTATTGGGCAGTAGCTGAATATTCGGATGAATAATATGTTTCAGCATATCGTCTTCTTTATCATCCATGTCGATGCGTTTCATAGCTACAGTTACCATTTCTGTGCCCGATGCCAGAATAGCTTGTTCCATTACTTCATTGGAATTGAACTTTCCTGTACCCAGGAAAAGGCGGGAGTCAAACTCACGGCCTGCAATTACTAACTTTTCCACTTTTCTCTTCTTTTATTTGATTATACATTTGACGTAATTAATAACTCTCCAAAATTCTGCGTGTCTCCTCTGCCGGATCTTCCGCCCGGAGAATCGTTCCGGAAAGTGCGATTCCGTTTACTCCGGTTTCGAGTATGGCGGGTATATCCTCATAGGTGATTCCTCCGATAGCTACTACCGGGAGTTCGATATTCGCCTCCTTCATCTGAGATAAAATAGCGGTATAGCCTTCCAGCCCCAGAACAGGGCTCAGGTTTTTCTTTGTAGTAGTGAATCGGAAAGGACCGATGCCGAGATAATCTGCTCCGGCACGATAATGTTGTACGACGTCTTCGAATGTATTTGCCGTACCACCGATGATAAATGATTCTCCAAGCAGTTGCCGTGCCTCATCGATAGGCATGTCTTTTTTGCCCAGATGCACACCGTCCACTTCCAGCTTTCTGGCAAGTTCGACGTGGTCATCCAGAATTAAGATCGCTTCCTTCTCTTTGCAGAGCGGTTTTAGCTGGAGGGCAACCGCTTCCACTTCTTCGCACGGAGCTTCCTTCATGCGTAGCTGTATCCACTTGCATCCCCCTTCGAGTGCCATGAGTGCCGATTCGAAACAGGTATACCGATCGGTCTGGTGAGTGATAAATTGTAGACTGACCATACTTTTACCCTCCACAAGCCGCTTTGATGATCACCAGGTTGTCATTCTCCTGCAACGAAAACTTTTCCCATTCGGTGCGCGGAATCATTTTGTTGTTTACGGCAATCGCGATGCCTTGTACCGGAAGTCCCAGTTGGGCTGCCAATTGTGTAAGGGTAGAAGCGGGAGTCATTTCCACCTCTTTGTTGTTTACTTGTACTTTCATTGTCCTATCAGAGTTAATAAGTTGAAAGTAAATACAAAGAGCGTGCTTATATGGAAAGGCGATAAGAAGAAACACAATCCCTACGTCAGTGCTAACTGCCTCAGGTTCCTAGGGTATAATCTCAGCCCCTCTTGGGGCACCCCTTTGTCTTTACGGGAGCAAAGTAAGCGAAAAAGAAACAGATAAACACCAAATCATCCGATTTTTTTTCATTTTTCTTCCGATTCCTGCTTTTTGATAGGATGGGAAAAGACAAACCGTGCCCCGTTCTTATAATTCTTATCGATCCAGATATCGCCTCCCATACGTTGTATGGTCAGTTTGCAGATCGCCAGTCCCAGGCCTGTTCCCTGCACAAATTCGTTGAGCTTCTCAAAACGCTGGAATACCAGTTCCTGTTTGTCCTCGGGAATTCCCGAGCCTGTATCGGTCACGGAAAACAGCATACACTGGTCTTCCTCATCTATTTCATAATCCAGCGTAATGCTTCCGCCGTCAGGAGTAAACTTCAGTGCGTTGTTCAGCAAGTTGGTAATGACCTGCTGCAAGCGTAACGGATCGGTGTAGAGCATATAAGGTTCTTTCGGCATCCGGAGTCTGATATCTATATCCTTTGTCCTGTTCTTTCTGGTCAGCGTAATCATGTTCTGACAATGATTGACCAGTTCGCACCATTCATACTTGAACAGCAGTTTGCCGGATTCCAGACGCGATACGTCCAGTACATCACTGATCAGTTGCAATAATAACTCCGAATTGGTCTGAATGATGTCCGCATACTCTTTTTGCTCCTCTGTTGTCTCTACGGTATCAATCAGCAGGCTGGAAAAGCCGACAATAGCGTTCAGAGGTGTCCGTATTTCGTGACTCATGTTCGAAACGAAGGCACTTTTCAGCTGATTGGCTTCTTCGGCACGCTCTTTGGCGTGACGAAGCGCGTTTTCTGATAATTCCAGTTTCTTTTTATCTTCCCTCAATTGTGCTGTTGTCTTTTCGAGGTGGTTCTTCAGAATCTTTGTCCGGTAATAATAATACAATGAGATGAACAGTCCGCCTATCAGCACAAGAAATGTAAGCAGAATAAACTGAACTTCCGTGCGATACGCCTGGAAGAAAGGTATCGGCTGGTTGATGACAAGTGAATTGAACGGTAGCTTCTTGTCATGGAATCCCCATTCTTTCAGTTTGTTGGCATCAAACTTATATTTGTTGGGCAATAAATAGATATTGCTGATGTTTTCTTCTCCTTTGTCCAGAAATAAATAAGCCTGTTCGGCCATGTTTTGCCCTATTCCGGCATATTGAGGCACATATCCGCCGATAGCCCAATAACCGATTGCGGTGGCAGTCATACTGAATACGGGAAGTGAAGGATTGGCTTTGGAGAAAGCATATACGGAGTTATTCATATACGTGATACCCCGGCTGTCAATTCTCCAGATACCTAGCAGCATCACAGAATTCTTCGGTACTTTGCGCAATTGGTTGACGGCTGCATCGAGGGTGTGCGTACGGCCATCAATGTAGGTAGTCGACAATTCAGGGTAACGTACCATGTTCTTTTTCACCCAGGCTTGCTCGGCAAGTCCGTTGTAAGTATTGTCCGAGATGAACACCAGATGCTCCATGTCCGGATAGAAACTTCGCATCATTTCGATATCTCTGTCAATGTCATATTCATATGTATTACAATATATTACATTGTACTCTTTCATCCTTTCCGTTAAGTCGATGCTTGGAGGATCATAAGTCTGTATATGGATGGAATCTTCCGGTATGCGGATACCGTTGCGGGTTGCCATAGCACAAAATACGGGAAGCTGTTTGTACTTCTCATCTTCGAGATGCAGGAAGCTGCTCCACGCTTCGCCTCCCAGCAGGATGACCAGTTTCGCATTCGGGTGTTTATCCAGAATATTGGTGAGCGTTTTTTTCCACTCCCTGGCTTGATTGAGGTCGGTAGCATTCATGTTTTCTACGATGGTGGAATACTTTCCGCCCAGCAGACGGTACGTTTCTACAAATGTGTTGATATTATCGTAAGTATATTTGGTATCAGAATTGTAGGACGTGACAAAAAGTATCTCCTCCTTCGATTCTTCCGGAGTAGCCGCATTGCTGAAGAAGGGGAGCAAAAGTAAGAAAATAACATCGACAATGCGCCATTTTTTATTTTTCTGCTGAAGTGTCATAATTGTCTGTTTTGGGTTCGGCTGTTGCAAAAATACAACTTATACCTTTGAAATACAATAGAATGTTTAGGTTTTGTGCCGGAAAAAAGGTCGCTGTGAAATTCACAACGACCTTTCCGATAGTATAGCTTAGTTTAATTTTAATGAGTCCGGTTACATTCTTTTTTCTACCACGTCCCAGTCGATGATATTCCACAGGGCGTTCACGTGGTCGGCACGGCGGTTCTGGTAATCCAGATAGTAGGAGTGTTCCCACACATCAAATCCCAGAAGTGGTTTCAGTCCGGCGCGTACGGGATTACTGCCGTTTCCTTCTTTGGTAATATGCAGTTTACCGTTCTTGTCTACTGAGAGCCAAGCCCATCCTGACCCGAATAATCCGACTGCTGCTGCATTGAATTCTTTCTTGAAGTTTTCAAAGCTGCCGAAATCACGTTTGATAGCTTCTCCCAGTTTGCCTGCCGGTTCCTTTTTCGAAGGTTTCGGAGCGAATTGGAGGAAATATAAATTGTGATTCAACACTTGTCCGGCGTTGTTGAAGATAGCTCCGTCCGGGGCAATGGCAACGATTTCTTCTACCGTTTTACCTTCATATTCTGTTCCGGGAACAAGGCTATTCAGATTATTTACATATGTTTGCAGATGTTTTCCGTAATGGAAATCTATAGTTTGCTGACTGATTACAGGTTCCAGCGCATTGTTTGCGTAAGGAAGTTTTGGCATTTCGTAAGTCATGGTCATAATTATTAAAGACATTAATATAGTATTCATATTGTCAAAACTTTAATTGGTTTTGTTATACTATAGTAACAGCCGTGAGCCGTAAAAGGTTCACGGTATTTTATTTTTATTTATAAATGTACTGTATGCGCTCCACTTGTTGCGGGTTGTCATGGTTCGTCCGGCATACCCACTGCCCGGTATTGTCATATTCATAATAAGAGTCCCCGTCGATCCGGTTGCCGTACTCATCATAGAGGCAAGTCAGGCATCCGGACGTTTTCTGGCTGTTGCCGAAGATACGTTGGTAGACGATTCGGGTGAGATAACCGTATTTGTCATATTCATACAGTTCTTTTTGCGAAAGGAGCTGGTTGGGCGAATTGACAAAGAGCATATTCTGGTGCTGTGATTCGGTCATTTTGCCGTTATCATCATATTTGTTGACTGTGTATCCTTCCAGTTCCCCGTTCTTGTTGTACTCTTTGCATTCCGTCAGCAATCCCTGTTTGTTATAGCTACTGACGGTATATCTGCCGTCCATGTATTTGAGGGAGTCACTTTCGATGCTTCCGTCGATACCGATGCGGCGTGTCCGGCGGTAGAAATCCGTTTTGGTTTTGGGGTTTGTCTTCACTTCGAAGATGCAGTGGCCTTGCGGGTCGTATAGCCTGCTGGTTTGTACTTCGTTGGCAGGCTGCCCGTTCTTTTCGGTCACGGATAATACGGTGGTAAGCTGCCCCTTATCGTTATAGATGTAGCTCGTTGTAATGTTGCCGGTGCTGTCGGTTTCGCAGCATTTCGTCAATCTTCCCTGCGTGTAATATTTCACGGCAGTAGGGGTCGATACAATTGCTTGCAGAACGAATGGTGCTCGCAGTGCGTTGGCTTGGTCACGAAACTCCTTGTATTTGTGCGTTTTGAGAAACTCTTGCAGTAAACCGAGCGATTCAGAGTTGACTATTGCCGGCTTCAAGAGCTCAAAGTCCGCCTTTTCACTGAGATATTCAAGATCGTTCAGGTGAGTCCGGGTACCGGTGGCCAGATAAGGTGTATTTTTATAGTCATCAATAATCTGCCGGATGGCGGTGGCATTTCCTCCTTTTTTCAAGCTGTCGATGCGTTGAAACAGGAAGTCGTCGTATAAGGTACGGACTTCGGCAAGGTAGGGGCGTGGACCTCTCGTTTGATAATATTTCTGCATTTCGGGGTCCTCAAAGAAAGCTTTGAAGTTGGCAGGAGTCGGTGCGGCTTTTACCAGTTGGTAGAGCCGTACGTTTTCGGAGGCGTTGACTTGTGCGATGAATTTTCCGTCGGGATACTCCTTGACATAAGTCCGGTAGATGGCAGGCGAAGGAGTTTTGAGCATTCCTTCCAGCAATGCTACCTCACGGAGGTTCTGTAGCCTTTGCAACATGGCGGAATCAGCCGGATATTCGGTGGCGTGAATGCTGTCCAGCAATGCCCGGCTGAAAGGAATCTTATCTTTTGAGGCTTCCAGCAAGCTGATGATTGACTGATCCGCCTTTTCCCGTATGTTGGAAAGCTGTATCTTTTCCCCTTCACAGATTCCCGGGAAATAGCTTTGGGCGGCTTTCTCGTAGCAGCCGAAGTAGAGGGTGGCTGCCTGCTCGCTTTGTTTGTTCCAGAGATCGTTGAGCACATCCATTAATGATAACTCTTCGGCATAATATGCCTTTGTTTCGTCATCCAGTTTTTCCCGGTTCTTCTGCCATTTGTCGGCGTCGTTGTCGTTCAGATACCTTAGCAGCTTTTCCATGCGGCTTTGTTTTTGCGCCAGTGCCTGCTGTGGTATACAGGCGACGAGGCACAAGCATAAAATAAATGATAAAAATATACTCTTTTTCATTGCTTTGAGTGGTTAGGTTAAATAGTTAGTGATGAAAAATCATAAAAATATCTTCATTGTCAAATGAATGTTATACTTTTGTCGTATTGAAACAAATTTGAACGCCAAGGGTTTGTTAAAAATCCTCATTGTTTTTATAATGCTGTTATGAATACCAACTATATAGAGGAATTAAATGAGAGTCAGTGTGCAGCAGTGACTTATAACGACGGGCCTTCGCTGGTGATAGCCGGTGCAGGTTCGGGAAAGACACGTGTCTTGACTTATAAAATTGCTTATCTGCTGGAGAACGGCTATCAACCGTGGAACATCCTGGCACTGACCTTTACCAATAAGGCAGCGCGTGAGATGAAGGAACGTATAGCCCGCCAGGTAGGTATGGAGCGGGCGCGCTATCTGTGGATGGGCACTTTCCATTCCGTCTTTTCCCGCATTCTCCGTGCCGAAGCACAACACATCGGATTCACCTCCCAATTCACCATTTATGACTCGGCGGATAGCAAAAGCCTGATCCGCTCCATCATCAAGGAGATGGGGCTGGACGAAAAGACTTATAAACCGGGGATGGTACAGGCACGCATTTCGAGTGCCAAAAACCACCTGGTTTCTCCTACGGGATATGCCGCCAATAAAGAAGCTTATGAAGGGGACATGGCAGCCAAAGTGCCAGCCCTCCGTGATATATATACCCGTTACTGGGAAAGGTGCCGTCAGGCGGGAGCGATGGATTTCGACGATTTGCTGGTGTATACTTATATTCTGTTCCGTGACTTTCCGGAGGTGCTGGCCCGTTACCGGGAGCAGTTCCGTTATGTATTGGTGGATGAGTATCAGGATACGAACTATGCGCAGCATAGCATCGTACTCCAACTGACGAAAGAGAATCAGCGTGTTTGTGTGGTAGGGGATGATGCGCAGAGTATCTACTCTTTCCGTGGGGCGGATATCGATAATATTCTCTATTTCACGAAGGTTTACCCTAACACAAAAGTGTTCAAACTGGAGCAGAATTATCGTTCTACGCAAACCATTGTCTGCGCTGCCAACAGTCTGATCGAAAAGAATGAACGCCAGATTCGGAAAGAAGTGTTTTCTGAAAAGGAAAGAGGTGAACCCATTGGTGTATTCCAGGCTTACAGTGATGTGGAAGAAGGGGATATCGTAGCCAATAAGATAGCTGAACTGCGTCGGGAACATAGTTATGGTTATGCTGATTTTGCGATATTATATCGTACGAATGCGCAGAGCCGTGTTTTCGAAGAGGCTCTTCGGAAACGGAGCATGCCTTATAAAATCTATGGCGGGCTTTCGTTCTACCAGCGTAAGGAGATTAAGGATGTTATAGCTTATTTCCGCTTGGTAGTGAATCCGAATGATGAAGAAGCATTCAAGCGGATCATTAATTATCCTGCCCGTGGTATCGGTGATACGACGGTTGGAAAAATAATATCGGCAGCCACGGAAAATGGTGTCAGCCTTTGGGCAGCGCTCTGTGAGCCATTGAGCTACGGGCTGAATATCAACAAAGGGACGCATGGCAAGCTGCAAGGTTTCCGTGAACTGATAGAAGGCTTTATGGCCGGTCAGGCTGACAAGAATGCCTATGAGATAGGAACGGACATCATCCGTCAGTCCGGCATCATCAATGATGTTTGCCAGGATACTTCACCGGAGAATCTGAGCCGTAAGGAAAACATAGAGGAACTGGTGAATGGAATGAATGACTTCTGCGCTTTGCGGCAGGAAGAAGGAAATCCGAATATTTCTCTGACAGATTTTCTTTCGGAGATCGCTTTGCTTACCGATCAGGATTCGGACAAGGCTGATGATGGAGAAAAGATCACGCTGATGACCGTTCATTCGGCCAAAGGGCTGGAATTTAAAAACGTATTTGTAGTGGGGCTGGAAGAAAACCTTTTCCCCAGTGGCATGGCGGGCGATTCTCCCCGTGCGTTGGAAGAAGAGCGCCGTTTGTTCTACGTGGCTATTACCCGTGCGGAAGAACATTGCTATATTTCTTTTGCCAAGACCCGTTTCCGTTATGGAAAGATGGAGTTTGGAAGTCCCAGTCGTTTTTTGCGTGACATTGATGTGAATTATTTGCAGTTGCCGCATGAAGCCGGAGTCAGTCGTGCGGTGGACGAAGGTGCAGGACGTTTCCGCAGGGAGATCGAAGGCGGGTTTGCACGTACGGCATCCCCTTCACGTACACCTTATGGAAGTAATTTCTCCGACCGTGAACGTCCGAGAGCTCAGGTGATTGCTCCCAGTGTGCCGAAGAATCTGAAGAAGGTTAGTGCGGTGAGTGGCAGTAATGCGAAGCCGGCTTCTGCCGGTTCGGCATCTGTTACAGGGGTGCAGGCAGGACAGATGATAGAGCACGAACGTTTCGGCTTGGGTGAAGTGATCAAAGTAGAAGGAACGGGTGATAATGCAAAAGCAACGATTCATTTTAAAAATGCAGGGGACAAGCAACTATTGTTGCGTTTTGCACGTTTTAAGGTGATAGAGTAATCATAGTAAATTTAGAGATGATGAGAAAACAACTAACTGTCATTCTGCTTTCTGCTCTGATGTTGGGCGGATGTGCATCGGGACGTATGGGAAATCCCGGAGCAATTGTAGGTGGTGCTGCAATTGGGGGAAGTCTGGGAAGTTCGATCGGCGGACTTATCGGAGATAATAATCATGGCTGGAGAGGCGGATATCGTGGCTCTGCCATTGGAAATATTGTTGGAACCATTGCCGGTGCAGCGATAGGGAATGCGCTGACTGCTCCTAAACCGGACCCGATAGAGGAGTATGCCTATGTTCCGGAAGTCAGGCAAGGGCAATCTCATTCCAGATACAAACCTCGTACACAGGTTCAGCAGCAGATGGCCCAGTTGAAGCTGCGCAAAATTCGCTTTATTGATGATAACCGGAATCATGCGATAGATGGCGGAGAAAGCAGCAAGATCATCTTTGAAATCATGAACGAAGGAAAGAAACCTGTCTATGATGTGGTTCCTGTCGTAGAGACGGTCGGAAAAGTGAAACACATTGGTATTTCTCCTACCGTGATGATAGAAGAGATTCTTCCGGGTGAGGGCATTCGCTATACAGCCACTGTTTATGCAGGAAGCAAACTGAAGGATGGCGAAGTGACCTTCCGTGTAGCGGTATCCGATGAGAATGGGGTAATCTGTGATTCTCAGGAGTTTACGCTGCCTACACAGCGGGCGGACTAGGATAAGAATAGCTCGAAATAGTTGATTTAACATGGTGACACTATGTGCTCGGGATAGTGACACCATCCTTGGTACATAGTGTCACTATGTTAATGGGATAGTGACACTATCTTTTAATAGCCATCTCCATATAGGGATTATATGTATTTTTTTGTTGTCGATAGTTATTTCTTCGGTTTCGTCATCGGTCAGAACCATGCCTTCGGTGAGATTATATGCATTGAGTGCAGAAACTAATCCATTTATTTCACGCTGCCTTGTTTTTTCATCTTTCATCGAACGGGTGACTTGACAGGCGGATATAATATGTCCGTTTTCACGCATGATGAAATCACATTCTATTCCGTCATCATGATAATAAACATCTTTTCTCTGGCGTTTTATCTCAATAAACACTAAATTTTCAAGTAATTGCCCGATATTATCAGTAGCATTGAAGCCCACTTTGCCGATAATCGCATTATCAATGAAATAAACTTTCTTTTGATTATTCATCTGCTTCTTTACAGACCAGTCGAATTTCATCACTTGAAACAATAGATAAGTATTTTCAAGATATTCCAGATAATTTTTAACCGTTTCCGTATGCTTGATACCTATCGTTTTTGCTAATGAAGTATAAGAAAAGCGTTTGGTTGCATTACTAGCCAAGTAATAAACCATTTCCAGCAACTCCCTTTCACCATTTAATTTGTTTCGGGTGACAACATCCTTATAAATGATGTTTTCATAGAGTGTGGATAGGTAATTAGTGTTTGGGTCTTTGATATAACGGGGAAAACCGCCTGTTTTTACATATTCATCAAAGTATCTTTTCAGTATACTTTTTCCTGTGGTAGTATAAAAGTCTTTTTGTTGCGGATATACTTCTTTTATTTTTAGAAACTCAGGAAAAGAGAAAGGATATAATTCTATTTGGCAATAACGTCCGGTAAGATGTGTTCCCAATTCTCTGCTTAACATATTGGCATTAGAGCCTGTTACAAAGACTTTGCATCCACTGTCATGCAGTCTCCGTACAAACCTTTCCCAACCGGGAATATTCTGTATCTCATCAAAATAGAAAGTCTTCTGTTCTCCGAATAACTCAATAAAGGCTTCATACAATGTTTGAAAATCATCGACCTTGAAATTGATGAGCCGCTCGTCATCAAAATTCATGTAATAGTCTTGTTCTGTTTGCTGCGAACGTATTTGCTGCAAAAGTACGGATTTCCCACATCTTCGTATACCTGATATAACTAACACTTCGGGACTGTTTACTAAACTTATATCAATATCCCTTTCTATCATTTGTGATATATCTTTTTCGCGTTGATCGAATATGATATGCTTTAATAGTTCTTTCATAATAATGGGCGCTTTTATTTGCAAAGATATAAAACTTCTCATTATAAACGAGTAAAATTAAGAAAAATTGCTCATTGTAAATGCGTAAAATAACATAGAACTTCTCATTTATAATGAATGGCAGACGTTAATCTTTAGACAATGTTAATGAGACAGTGATAACAAAATGATGTTTGCATTTTAAATTATTATACTGTATCTTTGTTACATAACAAATAAAACAGATAACAATGAATCCTCTTGATCTTTTTTTTGGAACTGGTGATGCTGTTAGAATGATTTTTAAACTAGGCTATGTGCCAGAAGAAAGCGAATTTTATGAATTGACTTGTGATCAGTATAAATACTACTTTGAAATTTATGGTCATACTGATGAAAAATTACGTTATGCTGCTTCTCTGTTGCCTTCTATATTTAGTAAAGATACACCTTATTCACGTGACGTGGAACCATAAATAAAAAACATAATGAGAACTGTAAGTCTGATAACACTGTCTATCCTTATTTGTGCATGCTCTGCTAATAAAAAGAATCTTCCCGATGGAATTGAAATAATCCCTGTCGAAGTAGATAAAGTCTCGCAGGATGCCTCATCATTTTTAGAGAAAATAGAGATTGTGCCTTTGGAAACGAACGACTCATCTATCTTTCATAGATGTAATAAAGTCATCTACGATCAAAGTTCGGATCTATTTGCAATTTATACAAGTGATCAAATTGTTTTCACGTTTTCGGGAAATGGGCAATATATAGCAAATTCGAAGAAAATGAAAGGACAGGGGCCGGAAGACTATGTAATGGTATTGGATATTAATTTTAATCCTTATTTAAAAGGCATAGACTTGCTAAATCCTTATGGGACAATATATACTTATAGTCCGACATTCGAACTGCTAGCCAAGAGAAAGTTTAAACCGGAATTTCCATTGGAATACTTGATGGCTTTAGATGCTGAAAATTATATTTAAATAGTAATGACTAGTAGAAAAAATAGCTCGTTGATAGAAGTAGTGTATGTGGGAAAAATTATTATGATACTTTTTCTAACTATGTCATCCTGTCAACGACAGGTTTCATGTCATAAAGGTGATATTGAAATTATTGATGTCTTGAATAGAAATCATCCTATAGAAATCAATCTATACGATATTGTGGATAGTGTCAAATACGTTCCATTGGGAACAGGTGAATGTTTATTAAGTGAGATTGAATGCATAAAGAATGATGGGAAATTCTATTTTGTCAAAGATTCAAGAGGGGTATTTGTATTTGATGAAGAAGGATATTTTATTAATGAAGTAGGTCATAGAGGTATAGGGCCGGGTGAATATGTGTATTCGGACAATTTTTATTTAGATCGTGATAATAAATTGGTATGTCTTATCTGTAATTCTGCGAGAAAAATTTTACAATATACTTATTCTGGAGCTTATTCTAATACAATTCAATTAGATACCGAAGATGCTAACATTGAGTATGCCATGATGTGTGGTCAAGGAGAGCTTATTGCGTATTATCCGTTACCAAATGATTATTCTCAAAACCAAAGTGAATACAGTGTGTTCAGAATCAAGAATGACTCATTAATTGGCGAAACGCTGTTAAAAGCAAAAGAAATAGGGACTCAAAATATACATTATCCTTTTCTACATTATCCAATAGCATTATTAGATAATCAATATTTTTTTATATCGGTATTGTCGAATGAGCTTTTTGTATATGAGGGAGGTCAAATAATGCCTGGATATTACGTAAATATACCAGAGAATGAGCCAAGTGAGGATTTTATAGAAGAACATAAAGACTTGAATTTTTTTGAATTAGTTGAAACATTGAAAAAAAGTAATATAGGTTTGGGAATCACTGCCATTGAGTCTTCTTCTGATTATTTATTTATGTCAATTAGCAATAAAAGTACGTTGATATGGGATAAAAAAAGATCAATTCAAATATCTGATATTTATGATCCTGATTTGAAACTTTATTCTGATTTACTTTTATCTGGTGGAGTATCAGATGAACATTTAGGTTTTTATTCTGCAGATTTTCTTTGTGCTAACAAGGAGCTTATATTGAAAGGCAATGATAGATCTCTAGCTAAATTGGTTGGAAATTTATTAGAAGATGATAACCCTGTCGTGTATCAATATTACTTCAAGAAAAATGCTATAGATATATTAATTGAAAAATATGGAATTTGATTATAACATTGTTTGTTGAATTCTCTTGTAAAAAAATGCTTTTAATAGAATTACGATCGAAATTGTCAATGCCTGTTTTTTCTTTTTACATTCTAAAAATACAAAAGAAATGATTGCTATTTGGGAACGTGACCAATTTGGATATCCAGTTTGTATTGATGAAAAGCATGTATCTGGATTTTGGAGATGCGGAGGTGAAAGTTGAAGGTTTGCTTAGACAGCCGGAGGGAAGAGAACCGATTCCGGTGAAGAAAGAAGAGAAATAACAGAAGATGCTACAAAAAGATATCAATATTTGAAGAAATCGAGTAATATACTGCTCCCATTACTTAAATTTTTCAATGATGATTATGTTATGTTTATTTGGTAAAGACAGATAGAGGATATGGAAGTCATTTTACGTATAACAGAAAGCAGAAGAAAGTTTTTTTGATCAAAGAAGGGGAGCCTTTTATTATGTATCTCTGTTTTGGCATAGTTGATAATGCTTTGCTCTCAATTTGCAAACCTGATTTTGTTCATAGAGTGGTAGATCGTAAGTTGATGCCGTCTGAGGAAATTCGTAAAATGGAGGCTTTGAAAGAAGATGATAATCCTGTTATATTGAAATGTTATTTGAAACGATGAAGCTAAATTGGCGAATTGTAGGTCGGATAGGTGAAATATATTAGTGTTATTTGAATGGAATTATGTTAAGTGAATATTTTAAACAAATTCTTTTTGTTCATTTATATATGGCGTGTTTCTTTAAAACCAAAGAGGTGTTGGTTTTAAAGAAACGGGGTCTTGGTTTTAAAGGAACGATACTTTGGTTTTAAAGGAAAACTGTCGTTTTCTATGGTGTTGATAATCAATTGTTTATGAAGATGAGATTTTACTCTTCTAAAATAGTAAATTATTCAGTCAAATAGGCTCTGAAAGTGATGATAAAGATGTGACGACATTTATATTATGGACATTAATCTTTTCACAAAATGGCTTTTGCTCTAATTTTAGTAGACTAAATAATATCTTTTTAGAGGAAAAGCTATTGATAGTTGTGAAATATGTTATCTTTGTAGTACAAAACGAACTAAAATAAAGCAAAATGAGACCTAAAAGAATAATACTGTTGTTTGTTATAGCTTGTGTCGGAGGAGTTATATTCTTTTTTGTATGCAAATATACCTATGATTTTAAAGTAGTTAAGCTTAAGGAGAAAGCGCGAAACGCTTTTATTGGGGCGGTTGATCAAGAACTAAGAAACCGGAGTGTTGATGGAGATTGTTCATTTAATTTGGATGCAAAAGCGGCTATGAGTGCTGAAATTCCAGATTCTGTATATTTTGAAGATGAAACAGGGAAACGTTGGTATCGGTTAGATCCCAAGAAGAATCGTATGAATATTACGAATAATTCTACATTACGCGCTTTGCACTCTTTTGCTTTTGGAAAAAAAGAGCTTCTTGCTGATTCTTTGAATGCCGTATGGAACGAGCAATTACGAAAGTCAAATATTTTTCTTGAATCAGCTTTGTGTGTTTCATTAATAAATATAGATGGAAGTATAAAATCACAAAATACATGTTGGAACGAATGGTGTAATTCTTCAAATTTGGTTTTTACTTCTTATATAGGTTATGCTTGTGAGATAGAGATAATAGGATATTTGTGTTATTCAGTGTGGAGTATAATGTATAAGGAAATCTTTCTCTATCTATTATTATATATAGTTTTGGTGTATGGATTTTATAAATCTTTTATAGTTCTTCGTCGTAAGTTGTATTCGTTACCTAATAAAGAAATAATAGAAATAGAGGTTATAAAAGAAGTTCCTGTTGAAGTACCGGTAATTAAGGTAGTGCAGAATATAGATGCCACTATACATTCATATAAATTGAATGAACGTTCTATATTTTATTCGGAACGGAATATTCTAGTAGTTGATGGGGTTGAGAAAAAGATTCAGCCTCAGACTTGTCGAATATTAGAATTATTTTTAGAAGAAAAAGATCATAAATATATGTTGGAATACAGTGTAATAATGGATAAACTATGGCCTGACGGATCAGGTAATACTTTACGAATGCATAAAGCGGTAGATCGTTTACGTGCATTATTTAAAGAAAATGATCTTTCTATAAACATACAGAGGAAAAATAGTGCATATCAACTAATTTTTGGGGAAAACCTTTTTGAACAGGCAAATAATAAAAATGTCGATGAAATGGAGATAATTTGAATTCTTGTTTGATTGTTTATAAAGAAAATATGGTTAGGTCCGAAATGGTCATATCTATTTTTTGCTTATTTTTTGTCTCAGTACTATTTTTGCACTTTTAATTAATCATTTAGTATATAAATAGTATGAAAAAATTGGTTGTTTTTTTGTTTTGTATAGTAGCGATTTTGCTTGTTCAACATTTAGGTTCTGATAAAAATGTGCAAAGTGCTTTGCTTCTCTATAATATAGAAGCTTTAGCTGATGATGAGCATGTTGCTATTACTCAGTGTTTTGGAAAAGGTTCGGTGGATTGTCCTAAATCTCATAGGAAGGTTGAATATGTTTTTGGAGGATATAGTCTTGAGGGGTTATATTAGGCTTTTGCCTCTTTTGCTCCTTATTTCTTGTGGTACGAAGCAGGTGGAATATCCAGATAATGTGTTCTTTTATTCTCAATTTCCACAAGAAAAAGAGTTAAAAGGAGAGATTATAGAGTTGGATTCTATTTTTTTTCGCTATCCATTTCGCGTACGTGTAGAAGGAGATAAGGTCATTGTGATGGATTTGCACGGTATTGATTATTATGCGCATCTGTTTCAATATCCTAGTTTTCGATATTTATCTTCTTTTGGAAGGCGTGGCGATTCACCTGTAGAAATGCTGTCAATAGAAAATATTCGTTTTTACAATCATAATATATGGACATTAGATGCTAATAAAAGAGAATTAATAAGGTTAGGTTTTTCTTCATCCGATGATTTACTACTCCGTGACGAAGTGGTAACATTGGGTGAAGATATTTTAAGACCGCTTGATTTTGCTATATATAATGATACTTCCTTTATTATTCCAGATTATTCAGGTGATAGTCGTTTATGTTGGGTAAACCGTAATGGAATCTCTATGAGCAAGATTGGTACTATTCCATCAGTAAAAAAGAAAGCATTACAAAATGCCCGTCCAGCTTTAGCGCAAGCATGGCGAAGCTTTCTTGATTACAATTCGCATAATAATGTGTTAGCAATGGTAACGCAATTAGGTGAAGTGCTTGAAGTATATAATCTAAAAGATAGTACGTATGTTGTTCGCATTGGTGAAAATGGAGAACCAGAATTTAAAGTAGCTGATGGCTATGGGATACCGACAGGAATTATGGGATTTAGTGATGTGCAAGTTACGGATAGCGCTATTTATACAGTGTTTCACGGTACTTCATTCAAAGATATTGCTCAACAAAGTGGCCGTTTGCCCGATGGAGGAAAGTATATATATGTCTTTGATTTGGATGGTGAACCACGATGTAAATATGTACTTGATCATTATGTGTGTGGTATTTCAGTAAATGAAACAACTAAAATGATCATTGCAACAGATGTAAATAGTGACCAACCTATTATTAAGTATCATTTCAAATGAGGAGGATATATTTCATTGGTTGTGGTAGGTAGAGTTTATTCTTGACAGCTATTAGCTAAAATAAGCTCTACCCATCCACTTTAAGGAGATTACCACCACCTCTGTCTTCCGTTTTCGTAGGTGAATATTCTTTCTTCTTTTCCACTGTTATGGCATTTCAACCATAATAATGCGTTAGCAGGTACTTGTTTATATTCTAAATACCAATTTGCTGCCGTCTGTTTGCCAAGTGATTTCCATCCCTCTTTTTCTGTCCAATAAAATAGTTCATATTGATAACCTGGAATAATGCCATTAGTATTACTACGTGGGATTAGTTCTATATGAGTTAGTTGTTGTGGACTTCCTAGGTCGACTGTTAACTGATTAGTAGACATTGTGTAATATTTATTATATTTTCCGTCTTGTAGCATTTCAAGACTAGGGTTGTTTACCATTCCGTCATACAATTGAATGGGTTTTAATAATGTTGTATCCTTATTTTCATCCAATCCTATGAAAGATAATTCAGCAAGACAACAGTCTTTTTCTTCAGGAGCAATAAAACGTATATAACGATATTTTTTTGGGGTGTTAATAGTGATTTTTTGTCTATAATATGGTATACCATTTATTGCTGTAAGACTATCTGCTTTTTTAAAGTCCTTTTGGTTAGAAGCTTCAAAATATCCGCCTTTTAATTTAACAGCATGTGTTGCAGTATAAGAGTAGTAAGTATATTTGGCTGATAAATAGATATTGTTTTTTTCTGTTTTATCTGTATATATATAGTGTACATCCCCTTTTTCATCCAAATAAAATGGTTTTCCTGCTGCTATCATGTGTCTGTTTTCATATATTGCAGGCAAATACATGATATTTCTTCCCATATTTTGAAAGAGTGCCTCTTTATTCTGTTTGATTTCTGAGCATGCGATTGGTATCCATTCGCCCTGTTCAGATACACATAAGTATCCGACATTATGTTCTTGGGTATCCATTTCTATTCGGACATCCGAACAGATAATATATTCGTCTGTTACATCTTTTATACAGAGAGAGAATTCTGGGACTATTTCTCCTACATTAGCTATTTCCAGTATGTGTTTTCTGTCAGGTTGTACGGACCAAGTATGTCTATATACTTTGGGAATCGTTTTTGAGTATTGAACTTCTATACCTTCGGGGAGATCTCCTTTTTTTATATCAAGTGTTTTGCCTTGTAGAAAGGAAGCACTACCGAATAAAACACTTGTGTTTTTTGAACTATTATCGTTTTCCAATAATTCTTCTTGTTTAATAGTGACAACTTTTACTATACCGTGCTTACCGGTGTAGTTTCCCCAATGGGGTACATAGTCCATAGTAGCAGGGATTCCTATAGAGCGAAGAAGCATGGCTCTGTAACGTACTATATCATAGCACCGTCCCATTTGCATGAGATTAACAGCTGACATGTTCATAGAATATGGATAAAGTGATTCTATCCCCCTTTGCGTGCGCAGTGAGATTGCTTGTCTGCTACTTACCCTATTAATATCAGTAATATTTAAATATTTACCTGCCCTTTTTGAATATTCATTGTAAAATTGCGGTCGCCAGTGCTCTATTTGTTCATTCCCTAAACGATAAGGTAGAATATATTCACAAAAAGTATCAAAGTCAATCCCTTTTGCCCATGGATTTGTTTTCCATGCACGATAGGCAAATTCTACATTTTGTATTAAGAAGTTTGCCGTAACAGTACGACTATCCCACTTTATCTCAGTTTTTTCTTGTCGCTGTGTCTTTTCGCAGATGGAGTCCATGATTGATGAAAATAGATCATAATCGGGATATCTTGTCATTCCTGGATTGGTCTGTTGAGTTAATACAGTATCTATTATATTAAAAGCACGATTCATCGTGTCCATTTGTGGGCTATGGTATGCATAATGAGCATACATATCTTTGATTAGGAAGAACATTGCTTTTTGTTTAAGGCTGTCTTTCTCTTGATTGTAGTAAGATAAAGCTTTTTCCAGTTCACTTTTACGGTCTTCGGCCTGTTCCAGAGTTTGTTGTAACATCTGTTGGTATGAATCAGTGCAGGAGGTGGTATTCATGCCGTAGATCAGTATGCAGATTATATTCAATATATATTTTCTCATGATTTTTTTCTTATTTTTTATAAATACGTATACCATAGTCATCAATGAGTGGAGGGAAACTAAGCCAAGATTCAAAAGAGTGCTTTCCATCCGACTCATAGTGTACAATATATTTGCCAGGGGCTAATATTGTGTCATATTTTTCAACTCCAATAATTTGTACAGGAATATTGTTTGTCATGGCAGGTTTCCAAATTATCTCTTGTGATTGTTCCTTTATTATCCAGCATTTGTCGGCAAAAACAATAGAATCATTTGTACTTTTATCTTTGGCTATGTATTTACATCGCTGATTTGAATGAAAAATTGTAATATTGGATTCTTCATTGAGTATAAAATATCGTGAAGCATTCATTCTGTCGGATACATAGTTGATAGCTGTTAATGGAGATACTTTTAAATAATCACAGGGAAGCGAATGAGGGAACAATGTATCATAAACTTCTTTTAGTTTTTGGTATTCATTATGGTTGTTTATTCTGCTTGCTAGTCTGATATGCGATTGTAATTCTTTTATATATAATGCTATGTATGGTGATTTTCTTTTCTCTTTTAGCTGTAAACAAAGTTTTTCTTTAGACTGATTGAAGTCTATTTTACAATAATTTGGTTCAAAGGTGTTCTTCAATATATCCAATGCAATAGGAGATAGTAGTAAATCTGGATTTCCGTTAGAATCAAAAGGAGATAATCCTTCTTTATTAGGATATATGATAGCGATAGTTTTTCTTAAATCGATGAATTTAATGCATAGAAGTGTCTGGCTTTCGTCAGACATAGAACTCCACAGTACTACATGCTTGTTTAGCCTAAATGTATACCAGCCTGCCAATTGGTATATGTTTTCTACATACCATGTAGGAAAAAGGTTGGGAATATCTTTACCTATCGGCATGTATTCTGTAATATTCTGCTCGTCAAAATACGAAGAAATGTATTTAGTCGTAGTCAATATGTTTTTTGTATTCCATGAATGCTTCTCTTCTATCTTTAATGTGTTTTTATAAAAATCGTTATAAGCTTCGGGGAATTGCCTATGAATCAAATGTTTCATATAAAATGATATGTTTTCATTATATAGAGGGAGTATTGAAGGCTGGTTCTCGGGAATACGTATAATATCTTTTACCAAGAGTTTTTCTTTATTTATACTTCGTATAGACATGTAACAACGTAAAAGTGAATCTTCATTTATATGTTCATTTCTTATTTCTTTTGTTAGAATTAGTGGTAGAGATAAAGTTTCTATCCATTTCTCTCCAAGATTAGTTGTTTCATTAAAATTATTTTTAGTTAGAGTTGTATTGTCATCTGTTATAAAATAGTTGTATTTTTTGATTCCATATTCTTTCAATAGTGCTTCTATGTGATCGGTCGATGGAGAACGGTTGGAACATGCGGTACATGTAACGATATAGATATATATTAGCATAAATAGTATCAAAGATAGAATTTGTTTTTTCATAATATGATAATTAATAGTAAAATAATTGCTGCAAATGTAGTGGATCTTGATATAAATATGCATGGATTATTATGCAATATATATGGAAAAACTGGTATGCTTCTAGTTGGTCCGAAATGGTCAGATTTTGTCTTTGGGAATATTCTTATCATTGCTTATTTTTGTATATATAATTAATTGAGTGAATACGCTACTCTGCTAATGTGCTATGTGGAAGTCTATTTTTTAAGAATTAGAAACTATTCAGCCAAAATATTAATTGATTATCAGTAATTTGAACAATATATCTTGCTGGCAAATGTGTAACAATGCGTATGCTTTCTTTTGTATTGCTTGTAATTCGTTTAATTTGCTGCATTTTACTGCTAAAATATATGAAATTTGAGCAAAATTACAGAATATTAGATTGAATAGTTGCGATTGTGTCTTTGGAAACGAACGACTCATCTATATTTCATAGAGGTACTAATAGTGAAACAAATATCAATAATAAAAGTTCTACAAGAAATAAATAGCACTCCCATTCATTCTTATATATTGTATGAAAACATTACATTTTATGCGGAACAAAAGATGATAGAAGTAGATGGTGTAAGAAAGAAAATTCCAACTTAGCCTAGTCATTTATTATGGCTCTTTTTAAAAGAAAAGGAAAACGGATACATTTTAAAGGATAATTATAATATGGTAAATTTGTGACCGGATAAAACAGGTACAACATACCGAATTCATAAAACGATAGGGCGTTTACGTCTTTTACTTCAGGAAATGGACAAATCAATAGATATTATAAGAGGGAACGAAACTTATCAATCGTTTCTCTGAAGGAGTCTTGAGTAAATAATGAATACCCCAAAATGGCGATGAAATGGGGAATTTAGAGTTGGTCCGAAATGGTCAGCTCTTTTTTTTGGCAACTCATACCTTGTTTTTTACCTTTGCTTCCATAATTAATCTATTAAACAAAAAATAATATGAAAAAGATAGCTGTGTATGTAGAGGCTTTAGCTACGGATGTAAATAATGATCAGCCAATAGTTAAGTTCTATTATGGTTAGGGATGAGATAATTAATTTGATTAAAAAGGAGCAAGATGATGAATTGCTAAATCTTGCCGGATTATCGAACATCATCTGCTCCTTAAACTCCACAAAAAAAGGAGGTGAGGCAAAGGTAAGAATAATATGATTTTTAGCAAATAAGTTTTTGCTATTGTTTTAGAAATGTGAGTCTTAATTTATAAAGTAAAATGTTTATTATGAAAAAGAAATTAGTAGCTGTAATCTCATTGTTTGTTATTATTTTAATTGGAGGATATACAGTTTATTCTTCACAGAATAATGTGAAGTTGTCTGATCTGGTCTTAGCTAATGTGGAAGCGTTAGCTGAATATGAATCTCCTGATGTTGAAATTACTTGTAATGGGACAAAAAATACTCCTCCTGGTAGATGCTGGCATCAGTATGCTGATTGTGATTTGGGGTGGTTTCATCATCCTGAAGATTGCAGATTTTCTGGTAGTATGAGTGATACTTGTCTTACTCCTTGCGAGTAGAAGTATAGATTTTGTGAGACTGACTAGAAAGAAGAGCTTTTGATAATTATACTTTTTACTTTTGTCTGTAAATCAGAATTGTTGGACTTTCTAGTTAGTTCCTATGTAAAAATATGATACAATGAAAAAAATAAGTGTAATAATCTTGGCAATTGTTATTGTTGCGTGTGCTTCAAGTAATAAAAACGTACTAGACGGAGTTGAAATAGTACCCGTAGATGTGCATAAAGCTTCTAAAGATGCTTCATCTTTTTTAGAAAAAATAGAGATTGTCCCTCTAGAGACCAACGACTCATCTATCTTTCATAAATGTAATAAAATCATTTATAATAAAAGTATGGATATGTATGCTCTTTATACTAGTGATCAAATTGTTTTTACTTTTTCTGGTAATGGAAAATACATTGATAATTCGAAGAGAATGAATGGTCAGGGTCCTAAAGAATACAATATGGTATTAGACATTAATTTTAATCCTTATTTAAAAGGGATTGATATGCTCAATCCATATGGAACAGTATATACTTATAGTCCGACATTTGGACTTTTATCTAAGAGACAATTTAAACCAGAGTTTCCTGTAGATTATCTGATGGCTCTAGATTCAGATAATTATATTTTCAATCATCCTTTTGTATGGACAAATCAAGAAGTATCGTTTATTGACTTAAAAACGCAGCAATCAGTCAATGCTAATTATGAAGGAACTATTTCTGGAAACACAATGAGTAATGATTGTTTTTATCGTATAGGTGAGCATTTTTATTTTGTACCGTTTGGAGTAAATTATTATTTTTATCAAATAGATGCGAAAGAAAAGAAACTTACCCCGATTATATATCTTGATATGGGAGATGCTGAAGTCAAGGCTGATGGTTTACCTGGACGGGCAGTAGGAAAGAGAAATAGTTCTGATGAAGAAAAAAGAGAAATTACAAAAGAGGCTACAGAGAGATATTTATTTTTGAAATATTCTTCACAGAATCTTTTGCCGGTACTTAAATTTTTCAACAATGATTATGTGTATGTTTATTTAACAACGACCGATAGAGGATACGGAAGTCATTTTATTTATAACAGAAAAATAAAAGAAGGTTTTCTAGTAAAAGATGGCAAGCCTTTCATAATGTATCCTTGTTTTGGGATAGTTGATAATGTATTACTTTCTATTTGTCAGCCTGATAGGATATCTGAAGTTGTAGTTCGTAAATTAATGGCACCTGACGAAATACAAAAGATGGAGCAATTGACAGAAGATGATAATCCTGTAATAGTAAAATATTATTTAAAAAAATGATACGTTTAATAAGTTTGTTGTTTGTAACTATATTACTAACTTCATGCAAGGAGTCGAGGGTAGATAAAATAACACGTTTAGTTAATGAGTGGAGTGGAAAGACGATTCGATTTCCTGATAATATGTGCCTAACGTCTTATGCTAATGATACAGTTATAATGAAATATGAAAGAGAAAAACTCCCTTATACTATATTGAATTATGTGGATACAATTGGTTGTATGAGCTGTAAGTTGCAATTACCAAGATGGAAAGAGATGTTAGAAGAAATAGATTCTGTTTACCCCAATAAGGTGAACTGTTTAATGGTATTCTATCCAAAGGGGAAAAGAAAGTTTATTAAACATTTAAGAGATAACCATTTTGATCGCTTTGTGTTTATAGATGAAATGGATTCTTTAAACAGAATGAATAACTTCTTACATGAAGAGCATTTATGTACATTTCTTCTCGATAAAAATGATAAAATTATAGCAATTGGAAATCCAATACTTAACTATAATGTAAAGAAAATGTATTTAGATATTATTTCGGGAAAAACGGTATTATCATCTTATGATAAGCAGCTTTTAACTGATGTATCCATATCAAAAACAAAAATAGACTTAGGTACTTTTTCTTGGAATGATGCACAAGAAGTCGAGATACAGATTTCTAATGTGGGGAAAAATACATTAGTGATGAATGATGTGATAACTTCTTGTGGTTGTATTTCGGTAGAATATTCTAAGGAACCGATTCAGTCTAATAAGGTTTTAAGTATGAAAATAAAATATAAAGCTGAACATCCTGAACATTTTGATAAGACAATCACTATATATTGTAATATAAAGGATGCACCGCTTCGATTGAAGATAAGTGGAAATGCTGAATAAATAGTATTGAAGAGATATGGCCAAATTTTGGAAATATATTCAACATGTTGTTATAGTAGTATTGATTATAGAACTAGGATGCTTTATTGTAGGCAAAGTGTTTTCCAAGGAAGAGTCTATATCTTCTTTGGAACTTGCTTTGCGTATAGCAAAAGGTAATCGCACAGAACTTGAGAAAGTACTTTATTATTATCAGCAGGATGCTACTGATAGCCTGAAATATAAGGCTGCATGTTTTTTGATAGAAAATATGCCATATCACTCCTATACACATGGAGAACAATTGGAAAAATACAAAAAGTATTATGCGTGGCTGAAGGATAGTCATGGAAAAACTCCTGAAGAAGTAGCGGACTCTGTGAAAAAAACATTTGGTCCAATTGGACAGTTAGATAAAAAATATGATTTGCTGGAAGTCGATTCAGCTTATTTGTGCAATAATATTGAGTGGGCTTTTAAAGTTTGGCGTGAACAACCGTGGGGAAAGAATATATCTTTCGAAATGTTTTGTGAGTATTTGTTGCCTTATCGTATTGATGATGAGGTATTAGCCTATTGGCGTGAAATGTATTATGATAAATATAATCAGCTGTTGGATTCATTAAAGACGTCTGATTCGTTAGATATGGAAGATCCGGTAGTAGCTGCAAATTACTTAATAAATACATTACCTGATAAGTGGCATTATTATACTTCAACTACTCCTTACTCTTTCGGGTATATCGGACCTGAATATGTACAATGCCTGTCAGGAACCTGTCGGGAAGTGACTGATTTTACTGTATATTTATTTCGAGCCTTGGGAATTCCTTGTACAATTGATTTTGTTCCTGTACGTAGCTATGTTAATGCCGGGCATTTTTGGTTGGTAGCCTGGGATAAAACAGGTGAAGCATATATGGCTAATTTCCCGGAGAATCTGGGAATGGTTCGCAAAAACTGGTGGTATCGTTGGGATGATAGTCCAAAAGTGTATCGATATACTTTTGATATAAACAAAGAATTATATGAGCAAATGGCGAAATATAATGAAAAGGTATATCCATTTTGGAGTTTACCGAAATTTAGGGATGTTACTTATGAATATGCTTATTCTTTTGAAAAAGAATTAGTCATTCCATTGGAAAAACTTTATAGGAATAAGAGTAGTGGGAGAATAGCTTATCTATGTGTTACTAATAGAAATAACTGGATACCGATTGATTGGACTGAATACGATGCGGGACATCTGGTTTTCCGAAATGTACGAAAAGGTACGCTAATGAGGGTGGCTACTTATGAGAATGGTACTTTGAACTTTTTGACTGATCCTTTTTATGTGGATAAGCAGAAGAATGAACAGCATTATTTCTCTGTCGAAGGAGATACACAAGATGTGGTATTGTATGCTAAATGTAATATAGATGGAGAAAATATATTTCGTGATCGAATGATAGGGGGTGTTTTTGAAGGCAGTAATCAATCGAATTTTGCAATAAGGGATACTTTATTTATCATACAAAGTAAGCCTGATCGTTTGAATACGACAGTAAGAAGTTCGACAAATAAAGAATATCGTTATATCAGATATGTAGGTCCTCCCGGAGGATTATGTAATGTGGCTGAAGTCGCATTTTATGAAAAAAATGATTCTGCAGCCTTGTTTGGAAAAATAATAGGGACTCTCGGATGCTATCAGCATGATGGAACGCATGAATATACAAATGTGTTTGATGGAAAAACGTGGACTTCTTTTGATTATTTCAAATTTACCGGAGGATGGGCAGGACTTGATTTGGGTAGGAAGGTGCAGATAGACCGTATTGTCTATACTCCCCGCAACAGGGATAATTATATTCGTCCTGGTGATATCTACGAGTTGTATTATTGTGACCGATACTGGAAATCCGCCGGAAGAATCAAGGCTACAGTTGATTCATTAGTATATAGAGGAATTCCTCGAAATGCACTTTTGTTCTTACGTAATCATACGCGTGGCGTAGATGAAAGAGTTTTTGTTTATGAAAAGGGAGAGCAACTATGGAAATAAGACTTACAATTAAACTTGTTATATTGTGGAAAACAATCATTTTATTAGGAATAATTGTCTTGCTATCTGCTTGTTTCCATTCGGAGAAGGAGGCTGTACCTTCTATTGGTATTGTTCCTGATGAACATATGTTGCTGGCTATTACTCCTGATTTCTCTATAAAAATGGCGGGAGATGCATTGAATAAACATTATCTGCGATTGAAGTCTGGAAAGCTATTTCCAGTGATAGGAATTTTACGGATAGATGGTAGGACTTATCGTTTTATGGGAGGAGATTCTTTACGTATATCTCCTATAGCTCCTCTTGCAAATGACAGTGTCGGATGGTCGGGGAAATATTCTTATTTGTTTCCTGGAAAAGGGTGGGAGCAAAAGGAATATGATGATTCTTTTTGGAAAGAAGGAAATGGTGCTTTTGGACCTGTAAAAGGTAATTCAAATATTTGTACCGCATGGGGAGCGGAAAATATATATGTCCGCAGGCATATTAAGATTGACAATAAAGATACTTTAGAAGGGCATAAAATTTATGTCTGTTATATTTGCGATGATCAGATAAAACTTTTTTGGAATGGAGATTTTTTCTCTGAAAAAGGAATAACATATCAAACACAATGTGAACGTTTAACAGATGAAGCTATTGCTCATATTTGTAATGGAACAAATGTTTTGGCAGCTTATGGACGTAACACAGGAGGCCCCGCATTGTTGGATTTTGGTCTGTATATTGAAAATAAAACTTACAGTGAAGCAGATACGGTCCTATTGAAACAAATAGATATACAAGCTACTCAAACTCACTATGTATTTCAATGCGGGGATGTAGAACTTCAGATTGATTTTGTTTCACCTTCTTTGTCGGAGATGTGGAATATGACAGGGTGGCCTGTCGGTTTCCTTTCCTATCAAGTTCGTGCAGAAGATAAAAAGGAGCATACGGTAGAAATTTTGTTCGATGTGGATATGGAATGGATGTTTGGCAAGAGGAAGATTGACAGTTGGGTTGAACAAGAGTGGCGGTTTGTCAAGTCTGATAGTTTATATTTAGGTATGACGGCGGATGAAACAACGTTTTCATGCGATGATAGTCATGTTGTTTTGTCTCAAAAACTGTGTGCAGAAAATGGAAATAAAGGCATATTGTTAATAGGATGTGGAGAAGGACAGAGGATACAATATGTTGGTGAGCGTTTACAACCTCTTTGGAATAGCAATAGAACTGGAGAGGTTAAAGAATTAATGATGGCTGTTGGAAACAAGTATCAGAAACTAAGGGAAGAATGTGATAAATTGGATAAACTGTGGAATAATAAGGCATTTCAAGTGAGTGATAAGACATTTGCTGAACAGATTCTTCCTTCTTACCGTAATTTTATATCTTCCCATAGGTTTGTGTTATCTTCGGATCATAAGTCATTCTGTTTTGGAGATACTTTGGGTAATGTCAGAGAAATATATAAGAATTTTCCTGTCTTGTTATTTTTTAATCGTGTTGATTGGATGAAAAGTTTATTAAATCCGATATTCGAATATTGTGAAGATGAGCGTTGGAAAAGGAAATATCCACCTTATGATATAGGCTTATATCCGGTTGCAAGTAAACAAGTAAAAACAGATAATTGTGCAGAGGAAGCTGCTGCTAATATGTTAATGATGATGTTAGCCATTGTAGAGGCAGAACAAAATTTCAGTTATGCTGAATTGCATTGGGAACACTTGTGTTTATGGGCAAATTATCTGAAAGAGAGGATGGCAGAAAATGCTTCTCCTTCTATTGAATTATTGGATGGAAATGACGAACACGTAAAGTGTGTACTGGGATTGATGGCTTATCGTAAATTGATTCAACTAAAAGATGCGTATGAGTAGGGTGAAGAAAATTCTAGCGATAATAGAGAATTTACTATTCTTACTATTCTGTATTATAGTAATTCTATTTTTGATACAGCTATTCTGTTTTACCTCGTTTAAAATTCCATCGGATTCTATGGAACCTGCATTAAAAGATGGAGATAGAATATTAGTTAATAAAATGATAAAGGGGGCCAGATTATTTAACGTGTTCGCTGCTTTGGATAACAAAGACGTTACTATTTTCCGGATACCGGGGTTAGGTAGTTTTAAGAGAAATGATGTACTGGTTTTTAATTTCCCTTATCAGATGAATCGGTGGGATAGCATCCGGATGAACGTAATGCAGTATTATGTGAAGCGTTGTATAGCTTTGCCTGGGGATACATTGGAAATCAGAGGAGGATTTTATAAAGTGTGTGGATGTCACGAACAGTTGGGAAATTATAAAGCTCAGCAATATCTTGCCAAACTACAGCAACCGGAAAAACAAGGAATCGTAGTGGGAACATTTCCTTATGATGGAAGCTTAGGGTGGAATATTCGGGAGTTCGGACCATTACCTATCCCGCAAAAAGAGCAGATAGTAGTAATGAACCGTACTAATTATTTATTATACAGGCAGTTGATTGCTTGGGAGCAAAAGAAAAAAATACACTTAAAAGAAGAGCAGGTATTTATGGGAGATAGTCTTATTCATCAGTATTGCTTTAAAAAGAACTATTATTTTGTATCGGGGGACAATATGGCTAATTCGCAAGATTCCAGATATTGGGGAATGTTGCCGGAAGAATATATTGTAGGCAAAGCTACCCGTATTTGGAATTCAAAAGAAAAGTATACTGATCAGGTACGTTGGGAGCGGATTTTAATGAAGATCAAATAAAATAGGAGATAACAGAAAATGTTATTACAGAATAAATATAACGTTCATTTATTGATGCTGTTCGGAGTCATTGCGATTTTGAGCGTGGTAACTGTTTCGTCTTATACTATTGCGGTCGGAGATATGGCTTATCAGAAGCTATATTTGGGGCGTATGGCTATTGTGTTTGTAATATGTAGTCTTATTTCTTTATGTTTAGACAAAAGAGGAGGAAATACATTTTATTTATCAGTCGTTTGGTCTCTTATTCTATTAGGTGGAGTTGAGGCTGTTTGGGGATTATGGCAGATATACGGTTTAGCTGTTTCCAATCATTCATTATATGCGCTTACAGGCTCCTTTTACAATCCGGGACCTTATTCTGGATATTTAGCGATGGTATTTCCGATTTGTTTGAGTGAATGGTTGAATTTGAGAAAAGTAGAGAAACATACTTGGGTAGAGCGGGGTAAATATTATATGGCCTTAGGAGTATTGTTGTTAATTCTTTGTGTTTTACCGGCAGGTATGAGCCGTTCGGCATGGATAGCCGTTGCGGTTTCTGGAATATGGGTATATGGTATACACTGTTCATGGGGAACTCGTTTAAGAAAGATAGGTAAGAGGTATAAGAAAAGGGTATTTCTGGCTATGATAACAGCAGGAATAGTGCTGATAATAATTAGTTATGCTCTTTTTCAATTAAAAGTAGGTTCGGCTAATGGCCGTCTGTTAATTTGGAAAGTGAGCGCTATGACTGTTGCGGAAAAGCCATTTTTAGGACATGGTATTGGAAACTTTGCATCGGCTTATGGAATGGCTCAGGAAAATTATTTTGCTAGAACAGAGTTTACAGCTACAGAGGAACAGGTAGCCGGAAGTCCTGAATATGCTTTTAATGAATATCTGCAAATAGCTGTAGAATATGGAGTTTTATTTCTATTGGTTGTGTTGTTGATCATTAGCTTTTGCCTTTGGAAAGGGATAACTGAAAAAAAAATAAGTGCGTGTGCAGGTTTGATTTCTGTTTTAGTTTTTGCATTTTCGTCTTATCCGATGCAAATACCCGGATTTGCGATAGCATTTTATTTTTTGCTGGCTGCTTGTGTGGTAGGAAAGTCACGAATACATATTTATCTTTTTACTGTAATGATTGCTCTGTTGGGAAGTTACTATTGGAAATATAATCAGTATAATGCCTGTGAAGAATGGCTTAGATGTAAAATGTATTATAATATAGGTGCATTTCGTTTAGCCAAAGAGGGGTATGAGAAAATTTATCCGGAATTGAATGACCGGGGAGATTTTTTGTTTGAGTATGGTCATTCTTTACATAAGTTGAAAGAATATGATCATTCTACGGAAGTTCTGAAAGAAGCAATGATGCATAGTTGTGATCCTATGATTCTGAATATAATAGGAAAGAATTATCAGGCTACAGGAGAATATGAGAAAGCCGAAGAATATTTCATACGATCTACTCATCGGCTTCCGGGACGGATTTATCCGTATTACTTGTTAGCGAAACTTTATGTGGAACCGGAATATCGACATCTGGAGAAATTAAAACAGGCGGTTCAGATTGTATTGACGAAGGAACCGAAAGTGCAATCTACTGCAATAAAGGAGATGAGAGAAGAAGTGAAGAAACTTATAAAGAAATAATTTGATAATGATAATGTTTTCTAAATATCAGAATTTGATTTTGTGGAGTGATTTACTGTTTTCGCAGTATTATTTAAATAATCATCCTGTATCTCTTTTTATTTAGAAAGAAATATGTATTTTTGAGTGTGTAACTAACAAAATAAAAAATGAACAAACACAAGTTAGCATGGATCTGTCTGTCTTCTGCATTGATTATGATGACAGCTTGTAGCGGCAAGAAAAATATGGAGGATGAATCGGAAAAGGGTGTTTCCACCGTTCTTCCTATGTCTAAAAATGAGGTGACTGTAGAAATACTGAAAAGAAAGGCATTTAATCACGAACTAATGAGTAACGGCAAGATCAGTGCCCGTGGCAAAGCCGATCTACGCTTTGAAACCAGTGAAGTCATCGCCCATATCTATGTGAAGAATGGCGATCGTGTACAGAAAGGGCAGAAGCTGGCTGATTTGGATAAATTCCGTCTGGAGCAGAAATTGTCTCAGTCTGAAGATGCTTTATTGAAAGCCGAACTGGAATTGAAAGACGTACTGATCGGACAGGGGTATTCTCCTGACGATTTTAATAAAGTTCCTGTCGAAACGATGAAAATAGCCAAAGTAAAAAGTGGTTATGAGCAATCTAAATCCCAATATGAACTGGCGAAAAGAGAGATGGAACATGCTACATTGATTGCTCCTTTTGACGGCGTGGTAGCCAATTTATTTTCAAAGCCCTATAATCCGGCAAATACTTCTGAAGCATTCTGTACTATTATTGATTCCAAAGGAATGGAAGCTGATTTCACGGTGCTGGAAAATGAACTTGCTTTTATCAAGGTAGGAGATAAAGTGGTAATTACTCCTTATGCCGGTGGGGGAGCATTTGAAGGAAGTGTCTCTGAGATTAATCCGTTGGTGGATGCCAATGGTATGGTGAAAGTCAAGGCTGCGGTAAATGCGGGAGGAAAGCTGTTTAGCGGTATGAATGTAAAGGTAAGTGTCCGCCGTTCATTGGGAGAGCAATTGGTTATTCCCAAAACAGCCGTCGTATTGCGTTCCGGCAAACAAGTGGTATTTACCCTGAAAGAGGGCAAGGCTATGTGGAATTATGTAAATACAGGATTGGAGAATGCAACGGAGTGTGTGGTCTCCGATAGGTCGCAGAAAGGTATTGAGGATGGTCTGCTGGAAGGAGATACGGTTATCGTCACCGGAAACTTGAATTTGGCGCATGAAGCGGAAGTTGATGTAAAATGAATAATTAAGAATTAAATAATGAATCTATGATAAAATTCTTAATACAGCGTCCTATTGCCGTATTGATGGCCTTTACCGCCTGTTTCATTATCGGGGTAGTGACGTACTCTACGCTGCCTATATCGCTGCTTCCCGATATCGCTATTCCTGAAATTACGGTACAGGTATCTTCTGCCAATACCTCTGCCCGGGAATTGGAAAATACGATTGTCAAACCTTTGAGGGGGCAATTGATTCAAGTTTCTACCCTGAAGGATATTCATAGTGAGTCGCGGGACGGAGCGGGCATTATCCGTCTGTCTTTTGAGTATGGTACGAATACGGACCTTGCCTTTATCGAGGTGAATGAGAAGATAGATGCCGCCATGAATTTTCTTCCGAAAGAGGCGGAACGTCCGAAGGTTATCAAAGCGAGTGCAACGGATATTCCCGTATTCTATCTGAATCTGACATTGAAGAATGACAGTGCATACGGTGACACAGAACAACAGTCCTTTCTGGAGTTGTGCGAATTTGCCGAATCCGTCATCAAGCGCAGGATAGAGCAGCTAGAGGAAGTCGCCATGGTAGATGTGACCGGAATTTTGCAACGGCAGGTGCAGATTGTACCCGACAAGGATAAACTTGCTGTGATGGGACTTTCGATTGGAGATGTCGAATCGGCTTTGTCCTCTAATAATGTGGAACCGGGTAGCATGACTGTGCGCGACGGGTATTATGAATATAATATAAAGTTCTCAACACTGCTGCGGACAGCAGAAGATGTAGAAAATATCTATCTGCGTAAGGGCGACCGCATTGTACAGTTAAAAGAGTTCTGTAAAGTAAGCGTTGTGCCCGCAAAGGAAAAAGGGGTGTCTCTGTCCAATGGCAAACGTGCCGTGAGTCTTGCCGTTATCAAACAATCGGATGAGAATATAGATAAGATGAAGCGGGCGCTGGTAGGCACCATGACTTACTTCCAGTCAGTATATCCGGGGATTGATTTCAGCATCAGCCGCAACCAGACGGAACTGCTGGACTATACGATCTCTAATCTCAGACAGAATCTCTCTCTGGGCTTCCTTTTTATCTGTCTGGTAGCGGTCCTGTTTCTGGGGGATGTAAAGTCTCCGCTAGTCATCGGACTTAGTATGGTGGTGTCCATCGTTATCAGCTTTGTGTTTTTCTACCTTTGCCATATGTCACTGAATATCATATCGCTTGCCGGATTGATTTTGGCATTGGGAATGATGATTGACAGTTCGATTATTGTGACCGAGAATATATCGCAATACCGCGAACGGGGATATTCATTGCGCCGTGCCTGCGTGACGGGAACCAGTGAAGTGGTAACGCCTATGTTGAGTTCATCTCTGACTACTATTGCCGTATTTGCCCCGCTGATTTTTATGAGTGGTATTGCAGGAGCTATCTTCTACGATCAGGCTTTCTCTGTCACTGTAGGGCTGATGGTGTCTTATCTGACCGGAATCATGCTGCTTCCCGTGCTTTATCTGCTGGTCTACCGGGCAGGTGTCCGTACCTGGAAATGGAAATGGCTTTCCTTCAAATTTAATAATCCGATCAAGGATCATACCCTGGACCGTTTCTATGATGCAGGTGTCGACTGGGTGTTTCGACATAAGGTATTCAGTGTATTGTTCTGTGCTATCTCCATTCCACTTTGCGTATTCTTCTTTTTCTTTATAGACAAAGAGCGGATGCCCGATATCGAAGAGAATGAACTGATCGCACGGATAGAGTGGAATGAAAACATCCATGTGGATGAGAACAAACGACGGGTGGGTGAACTTTTCAAGGAACTGAAAGAAGATGTATTGGAACAAACGGCTTCCATCGGCAGACAGGACTTTATCCTGAACCGGGAAAGGGAGCTGTCTTCTTCCGAAGCGGAACTTTATTTCCGTACAAAAACTTCTGAAGAAATAGCCCCTTTGGAACAGGCAGTATACCGGAAATTGAAGGAGCGTTATCCGCTGTCTGTCATTTCTTTCTCTCCGCCGGAAACGGTATTTGAGAAACTTTTTGTGACGGGAGAACCGGATATGGTGGCGGAGTTCTACACCCGTAATAAAGCGGAGGCTCCCAAAGCTGAAACCATACGGAATGTGGAACTAGAATTGGGGCGGAAAACCGGAATCAATCCGACAGGTATCGCTTTCGATAACCAGTTGAATCTGAGTATCAGCAAAGAGAAGCTCTTGCTCTACCGTGTTTCCTACAGCGAACTGTATCGGGTATTGAAGACTGCTTTTCGGGGAAACAGCGTGACTATGCTGCATTCTTATCAGCAATATTTGCCGATCAACATAGCGGGTGATGAAAAGACTGTGAATGAGGTATTGCAGGAGACACTGGTACAAACGCAGCCGGACAATACCGGAAATATAGAATATATCCCGCTTCGGGAATTGATTAATGTTGCCCCCTCGGAAGACCTGAAGAGTATTACTTCCGGACGTAACGGTGAATATGTCCCGTTCGACTTTTACGGTGTGCGGAATGCGGATAGGTTGATGCGTGAAGTGAAACAGGTGGCGGATGAGACAGGGGATTGGGATACGGGCTTTTCCGGCAGCTTCTTCTCCAACAAAGAGATGTTGGATGAGCTGGTTGTGATTCTGATGATCTCATTACTGCTGATGTATTTCATTCTTGCTGCACAGTTTGAGAGTTTCCTTCAACCGTTGCTGGTATTGGCGGAGATTCCGATTGACGTGGCATTTGCCTTACTCTTGCTATGGATTTGCGGGCACACGCTGAATCTGATGTCTGCCATCGGCTTGATTGTAACCTGTGGTATCGTAATCAATGACTCCATCCTGAAACTGGATGCGATCAATGAACTGCGTAAGGCAGGCGTTCCTTTGCTGGAAGCTATTCATGAAGCTGGGCGTAGACGCCTGCGCCCGATTATCATGACTTCGCTGACTACTATTTTTGCGATGGTGCCATTACTGTTTTCTTCGGATATGGGATCGGAACTGCAAAAGCCGCTGTCTATCGCCATGATAGGTACGATGTCTATCGGTACAGCTGTCAGCCTCTTCATCATACCGCTGCTTTATTGGTTTATCTACCGGGGAAAAAGCGGAAATAACACACAAAATGAAAAATAAGTTGAATTATGAAGAAATCATCTGTTCTTTTGGTCTTGATGACTGTATTAGGGATATATTTCTCTTCGGCATATGCTCAGAAATGTCTGGTGCTGGATTTGAATCAGACTATCGCTTTAGCCAATGACAGTTCGCTGGAGTCATTCCGTACACAGAATATGTATCTGTCCGGCTATTGGGAATACCGGACGTATCGTGCAAACCGTCTGCCGAGTCTGACAATGGATCTTACCCCGGCACAATATAACCGGGACATTACGAAACGTTATGATTCGGGACAGGATCTGGATGTATATCGTACACAACAGTCATACTATGCTTATGGCGGGTTGAGTGTACGGCAAAATCTCGACCTGACCGGAGGTACATTTTATCTGGAATCAAACCTTGCCTATATGCGTAATTTCGGAGATAATAGTGCGACACAGTTGACTAGTGTCCCGATACGAATCGGTTATTCGCAGAGTCTGGTTGGTTATAATCCTTTCAAATGGGACCGGAAGATTGAGCCGCTGAAATATGAACGTGTGAAGAAGGAATTCCTTTATAATGTAGAGAAGGTTTCGGAGACGGCAACGAGTTATTTCTTTTCTCTGGCGATGGCGCAGGCGGAATATAAACTGGCAAAAGAGAATCTCGCTTCTACCGATACCTTATATCGCATTGGGCAACAACGGCATCGGATCGCTGCCATTTCACAGGCAGATCTGCTCACTTTAAAACTGGACAAGGTGAACGCACAGAATACATTGCAGAATCGGGCGAGTGACTTGAAACGGGCAATGTTTTCGTTGGCATCTTTTCTGAATCTGGACAAGAACACGCAGATTGAACTGGAACTTCCTGCACGACCGAGTATGATGGAGATTCCGGTAGATGAGGCTTTGAGATGGGGAAGGAGCAATAATCCGCAGTTATTGGAGTTAAAGCAGAATGTGCTGGAAGCGGAACGGAGTGTGGACAAGACTAAAAAGGAATCCCGTTTCAATGCCAGTGTGAATGCCAGTATCGGCTTCAATCAGGTGGCGGATAATTTCGGAGATGTGTATCACAAACCGATGCAACAGGACTTGGTAGCGGTCAGCGTATCGATCCCGCTGGTGGATTGGGGCGTTCGTAAAGGCAAGTATAATATGGCCCGGAATAATCTGAATGTGGTGAAGATTTCGGCACGGCAGGACGAGATAAGTATTGAGGAGGAGGTGATCATGACGGTGAGTGACTTTAATATCCAGCAGCAGTTGATTGCCAGTGCGGAAGAAGCGCTGGATCTGGCGATACTCGCCTACAATGAGACCAGACAACGTTTTATTATCGGTAAGGCGGATATTAATAGTCTGACGCTTTCGCTCAACAGGCAGCAGGAGGCGCAGCGTAATTATATTTCTGCTTTGCAGAACTACTGGCTGAATTATTATAAAATACGCCGTCTTACTTTATTTGATTTTGCTACGAAGCTTTCTCTTTCGGATCGTTTCGACTTTAATGGAGGAAGACTGATAAAATAACAGTGAGGACTCGATGTCAGATTTTGATTGATAAATCAGTGCTAACTGAAATTGAGACTGACTCAAAGGTCGATAGCATCTCAAATCTCCTCCTTCGGGAAGGAGGAGTCCCCGTAGGGGGAGGTGGTAGGTAAACACTGCTAAATAATAATAGAGATAGGCGCACCTACCACGCGGATTGTACAGCTTGCGAGAGTTAAATTATATATATAATAATTGATAGTGGAAAAAATAAATTCTCCAATAAAGAAGTCATCAAAAGCTTCTGCTTTTACGCTCATTGTCGCTTTTATCAGTGTGGCGTTAGTCGGGCTGGCACTTGTCCCATTGTTGCCGGTAAAACTGAATCCGTCACGGACCTTACCCGGATTTTCGGTGTGGTTTAGCATGGGAGGGACTTCGGCACGTGTTGTAGAGATGACGGCTACCAGCAAACTGGAGGCGATGCTTGCCCGCGTCAAGGGAATACAAAGTATATCTTCGACTTCCGGCAATGGTTGGGGAAGCATCAATGTGAGTCTGGACAAACATGCTGATGCGGCTGTTGCACGTTTTGAGGCTTCTACTATCATCCGTCAGACATGGCCGGAACTGCCTGCCGGAGTTAGCTACCCGTATATTCAGATGGCAAGTCCCGGGCAGGCAAGTCAGGGGCCTTTTGTCGCATTTACAATTAATGCGCCTGCTACTCCCAGTCTGATTCAGCAGTATGCGGAAGAACACATAAAGACACGTTTGGCACAGCTTCCGGGTATCTATAAGATAAATATCAGCGGAGCTACTCCGATGGAATGGCGGCTGGAGTATGATTATGAGCAATTGCGTGCATTGGGGGTGAGCACGGATGAGATTAGTCAGGCAGTTGGTTTGCATTATCAGAAAGAGTTCTTGGGAACTTATGATGTGGAACAGGCGGTTTCGGGTAAAGAGTGGATTCGGCTGGTACTGATGCCTGAACATGATAACCGCGAATTTGATGCCGCGCAGATACAGGTAAAAGTCAAGGACGGGAGAATCATTTGTCTGGATGAACTGGTGAAGGTTGTCCGCATGGAGGAGCAGCCCCAGAGTTATTACCGGATCAACGGATTGAATTCGATTTATTTGTCTGTTGTCGCGGAGGAGACAGCCAATCAGCTGGAATTGAGCCGGGCGGTACAGGCATGTATGAATGATATCAGGCTGTCACTTCCGGCAGGATATGAGATACATACGAGTTACGATACCACAGAGTTTATACATGATGAACTGAACAAGATTTATTTGCGTACAGGAGTGACAGTGGCTATTTTGCTCCTGTTTGTATTACTGATTACTTTCAGTCCTAAATATCTGTTTCTGATTGTTACCAGCCTGACTGTGAATATGGCGATAGCCGTAATCTTTTACTATGTCTTCGGGCTGGAAATGCAGCTATACTCTCTGGCGGGTATTACGGTTTCGCTAAATCTGGTGATTGACAATACGATTGTGATGAGTGACCATTATCTCCGGTGTAGAAACCGGAAGGCATTTATGTCTGTATTGGCAGCTACGCTGACAACAATGGGGGCATTGGTCATCATTTTCTTTCTGGACGAAAGGATTCGTCTGAATTTGCAGGATTTTGCTGCGGTGGTGATGATTAATCTGGGAGTATCCCTGTTGGTCGCTTTGTTTTTTGTGCCTTCTATGATTGATAAAATCGGACTCAAGCGGCGTAAGAAATCCTCTTTGGCCGTAGCTAAAAGAAGGTGGAGGATGGGGAATACCCGTTTCTTTGCGTGGATACGTCCGAAGATGCGGCGGATGCCGGTTTACTTCAGCCGTTCATACAGATGGCTGATACTGCGGCTTTGTCGTTGGAGAGTGGCGGTTTGTGTATTGCTGTTGCTGGCATTCGGATTGCCCGTGTTTCTATTGCCGGAGAAGATGGAAGGGGATGATAAGTGGGTGGAGATTTACAATAAGACACTGGGCACTCCCACCTATAAGGAAAAGGTGAAACCGATAGTGGATAAAGCGTTGGGAGGAAGCCTGAGATTGTTTGTGCAAAAGGTATATGAGGGCAGCTACTTTACCCGGAATGAGGAGGTAGTGCTTTATGCCAACGCCAACTTGCCGAACGGCAGTACGCTTGAACAGATGAACACGCTAATTAAACGGATGGAAACTTATCTGAGCGGGTTCAAAGAGATCAAGCAGTTTCAGACATCGGTGGAAAGTGCCCGCCGGGCATCTATCAGCATCCATTTCACCAAGGAAAATCAGAAAAGCGGGTTTCCGTATACGCTGAAAGCTAACATGATCAGCAAGGCACTCCAACTGGGAGGAGGAGACTGGAGTATCTATGGATTGCAGGATCAGGGATTCAGTAACAATGTGCGCGAGAATGCGGGATCATTCCGGGTGAAAATGTACGGATATAATTATGATGAACTTTATAGCTGGGCTACCAAACTGAAAGAGGTATTGTTGTCTCATCGTCGTATCAGGGAGGTGACGATCGGCTCCAATTTCTCGTGGTGGAAGGATGATTATCAGGAATTTTATTTTGATTTGGATAAACGACGGATGATTGGAGCAGGGGTCGGAGCCGGAGAACTCTTTGCAGCCATCCGACCGATATATGGACGGAATCAGGAGATTGGTTCTGTGGTCACTGAAGACGGCACGGAAAGAATCAAACTCTCTTCCCGGCAATCGGGGCAACGGGATATATGGGCTATGCAGTATGATCCTTTCAGTGTAGGCGAAAAAGAGTATAAACTGGCAGAACTGGCTAAAGTGGAGAAGGGACAGATGCCACAGGAAGTGGCAAAGGAGAATCAGCAATATCGTCTGTGCCTGCAATATGAGTATATCGGTGCGTCGGAACAGGGACATAAGTTGCTGAAAAAAGACTTGGAAGGTTTTAATAAACTTCTCCCGCTGGGATATAAGGCGGAAGCGGAAAGTGATAACTGGTCATGGGGCGGGGGTGCCAACAAACAGTATCGTTTGCTCCTGATTGTGATTGCTATCATTTTCTTTATTACAAGTATTCTGTTCAATTCGTTGAAGCAGCCGTTAGCGATTATTTTCGTCATTCCGATATCTTATATCGGCGTATTTCTGACGTTCTACTGGTTCAAACTGAATTTTGACCAGGGCGGTTTCGCTTCGTTCATCTTGCTTTGCGGTATTACTGTGAATGCCAGTATTTATATTCTGAACGAGTATAATGCGATTCGTAAACGTTTTACCCGCCTTTCACCTCTCCGTGCTTATGTGAAGGCATGGAATACGAAAGTGATTCCTATTTTCCTGACAGTCGTTTCTACTATTTTAGGTTTTATCCCTTTCATGGTGGGAGCAGAAAAAGAAGGCTTCTGGTTTCCTTTGGCAGCAGGTACTATCGGAGGATTGGTGATGTCCGTGATCGGAGTGTTTGTTTTCTTGCCGGTGCTGACTTTAAAAAAACTCACAAAATTGTAAGATCTGATAAAACTATTGAAAGATGAAAAGCATATTATTAACGGTTGGGCTTGCCTTCATAGGCATGTATGCCACAGCACAGACGAGAGTCATTGATTATCCGGTAATGGGACAACGTACTACTGATGCATTGGAGTTTTATCAGGCGGAAGTTTCGGATACGGCAGTTATCCTTAGAGGAGATATGTATAGCCGCCCTAACTATTGGGTCCGGATAGCTTCTTCTTCTGTATTGAAAGGGAAAGAAACGGGAAAAGTCTACCGTTTGATACGTGCTACGGGGATCAAACTGGATCACGAAGAGTATATGCCCGAGTCTTGGAATCGCTCGTTTTCGTTGCAGTTCGAGCCGGTAGATAAACGGGACAGAATGGTTGATTATGATGAAATGATTCCGGAAGGGAATGGTTTTCGGGTAAATGATATTTGCTTGGAAAATAAGCAGATAAATAAGAAAATTCATTGCCGTATTGAAGGGACGGTAGCCAACTGTCCGGCATACAGCCGCTTGATGTTAATGCCGGAAGGAACCGATCCACGTGTGCAGGGATGGATTTCCATTCCGGTACGTGACGGGAAATTCTCGTATGACTTGTATACTGATAGGGAAGAACCCTATGAACTGTATGCCTGGAGTGATAACCTGCAGGGGGCTTGGTATCCGACTTCTTTCTTTTCAGAGAACGGGAAAATTGAAATTATCCTGCATTCGTCCCAGGCACCTGAAGTTTACTCGGACGCACCATTGACCAAAGAATTGCTCCGTTTCAAACAGGAAACTGATAAGCTATTCTTTGACTCACTTCGGGAAGAAAGGGAAAAATTAGAAAAAGAGAATAAAATATTGACTCCTGCAGCGCTTGCTTTGCAGGCAGAGGTAGAAAAAGCTCAGAATGAAGAGGAAAGGAAGGAAATCTTTCAAAAGATGCGCCAGTTAGATGATGACGGTAAGGCTTATACAGAAGATTATAAGGTATTGGAAAAAAAGAGTCAGGAAGTTAATGGCAAATACAAAAATTATGAAAAGGAATATATCCGGTCGAACCCTACAATCGTAGGATTGTATCTGTTGAAGCAACAAATCAGAAGGATGCATGACACTGAAGAAGCCTCTGATATCATGCATATATATAAGACAGGATATGCAGGCAAGTTTGCTGATAATCCTATGACGGACTATATGAAACTTTGGATTGCAAGCCGGGAAATAAAGCTGGGTGGCAAGTATATCGACTTTACAGCTCCTGATGCAGAAGGACTTCCTCATACATTATCCAAGGAAATAGAAGGAAAAGTGGCTTTGATTGATTTATGGGCTTCCTGGTGTGGCCCTTGTCGACGGTCGTCTATCAGCATGATTCCTGTTTATGAAGCTTATAAAGATAAAGGTTTTACTGTTGTCGGTGTTGCCCGTGAACGTCAGGCAGACGATATGGGAAAAGCTGTAGCCAAAGATAAATATCCCTGGCTGAATCTTATAGAATTGAATGACGCAGGAAAGATATGGGACAAATATGGAATCGGCAATGCCGGAGGAGGAACTTTCCTGGTTGATAAAGAAGGGAAAATTCTGCTTATCCAGCCAACAGCCGAGGAGGTAAAAGCCTGTTTGGATAAGTTATTGCAATAACATATAGAGGATAATATATCCTATTAGCAAAAACAAATTAGCTATTAGCTAATTTGTTTTTGCTAATAGCTAATTGAAATAAGCTATAGGGGAGATCTCATTTACCAGTTATTTCCTGCATTACTGCTGCCGATAAGCATTTCTATCCGTTGTTTATACTGATTAGCTCCTTCGGCGATGTTCTTTCCCGCATCTGCGGTTCCCATTCCATAAACAACAATAGGTGTTTGCCAGGACATCCCCGAATGAATGGCGCTCACTTGATAAGGGCGTAGAAGCTCGTCTGTTGTGAAGCGGTTCCTGCCTCCACTGCGGTATGCTTCGTATTCGGAACCTGTGGTGGTCACTATAGTCAATGGCTTTCCTGCTACTGCCGGGGTTTTGGAGAGAAAAGTAAAGACTTCGTCCTGCCATCTTTTGAGTAGTGACGGTGCAGCCATCCAATGAAAAGGAAATTGATAAATAAGTGCGGAAGCGTCGGAAATGATTTTGCTCCACTCATCGACATCAAAAGCAGCATCTTGCTGGTCGTAAAGATTGAATACCGCTACACCTTCGATGTCACTCACTGCGTCAATCAATGCTTTGTTTGCTTGTGATTCCTTCATGTTGGGATGCGCCAGGAGAATCACTACTTTTCTTAAATCTTTATTCATAATCAATCGGGTATTTAGGATAAAATAACTACTTATATGAAATAAAGGTCTAAAAATAAGAAAAAGTTCTCGAAATTCAATGTCTTAATTAAAAATAAAAGAATCTCTCTTTGCTTTTGAATTTGTATTTTTGCAGTCGCGTCCGTAAGGCGTGACTTTAGATAATAAATTTGTATATGATAGATTTTACCCAATTTCCTTCTCCTTGCTATATCATGGAAGAAGAGCTCTTGCGAAAGAACCTGTGTTTGATAAAAAGTGTGGCCGACAGGGCAGGAGTGGAGATTATTCTCGCTTTCAAGTCATTCGCCATGTGGCGCTCTTTCCCGATATTCCGCGAATATGTAGACCATTCTACGGCAAGTTCCGTGTATGAGGCACGTCTGGCATTGGAAGAATTCGGCAGTAAGGCACATACTTATTCGCCTGCATATACCGAGCAGGATTTTCCGGAGATCATGCGTTGCAGCAGCCATATCACCTTTAATTCGATGGCACAGTTCCATCGTTTCTATCCGATGACAGTAGCCGAAGGAAGCGGAATCTCCTGCGGTATCCGTGTGAATCCCGAATATTCGGAAGTAGAAACAGAACTTTATAATCCGTGTGCCCCCGGTACCCGTTTCGGTATTACTGCAGACTTATTGCCGGATACATTGCCACAGGGAATCGAAGGTTTCCATTGTCATTGCCACTGCGAATCATCTTCTTACGAATTGGAACGTACTTTGCTGCATCTGGAAGAGAAATTCTCCCGCTGGTTTCCGCAAATAAAATGGCTGAACCTGGGAGGCGGACACCTGATGACCCGAAAGGATTATGATACGGAGCATCTGATTAAACTGTTGCAGGACTTGAAAGTGCGATATCCCCATTTGCAGATCATTCTTGAACCCGGTTCGGCATTTACATGGCAGACAGGCGTCCTGACTTCGGAAGTAGTCGATATCGTTGAAAGCCGCGGCATCAAGACAGCCATTCTGAACGTCAGTTTCACTTGTCACATGCCCGACTGTCTGGAAATGCCTTATCAGCCTGCCGTTCGTGGTGCGGAAATGGGGAACGAAGGGGAGTTCATTTATCGTTTGGGAGGAAACTCCTGTTTGAGTGGTGACTATATGGGATGGTGGAGCTTCGATCATGAATTGCAAATCGGAGAAAGGATTGTGTTCGAAGATATGATTCATTATACCATGGTCAAGACAAATATGTTTAACGGAATACACCATCCGGCCATCGCTTTGTGGACAAAAGAAGGTAAAGCTGAAATATACAGGCAATTTTCTTACGAAGACTATCGAGACCGAATGAGTTGATTATCAAAACGATTGTTTGTTTGCGGAAACAAAGTGTGCAGATTCTTGTGAAAAAAAAATGCAGAATGTTTGCAGAATTACGGAAAATCCCTACCTTTGCAACCGCAAACGAAAAAATGCGGAAATAGCTCAGTTGGTAGAGCATAACCTTGCCAAGGTTAGGGTCGCGAGTTCGAGTCTCGTTTTCCGCTCATGTTTCTTTGAAATGTTGGAAATATAATCTTTGCCCAGGTGGCGGAATTGGTAGACGCGCACGTTTCAGGTGCGTGTGTCGAGAGGCATGCAGGTTCGAGTCCTGTTCTGGGCACAGAGATTAACTTTAAAGTTCTGGAGAGGTGGCGGAATTGGTAGACGCGCTACTTTGAGGGGGTAGTGACAGTTATGTCGTGGGAGTTCGAGTCTCCTTCTCTTCACAGTCATTAAAGTTATTTGCGGAAATAGCTCAGTTGGTAGAGCATAACC
>NZ_KV804369.1:105798-106005 GCF_001811315.1 Bacteroides sp. HMSC067B03
AGAGGCATGCAGGTTCGAGTCCTGTTCTGGGCACCAATCTTTCAGATTTCTGAATGGAGAAAATTTAGTTTGCGGAAATAGCTCAGTTGGTAGAGCATAACCTTGCCAAGGTTAGGGTCGCGAGTTCGAGTCTCGTTTTCCGCTCTTGTTTCTTTGAAGTAATGGAACTAAGTTTTGCCCAGGTGGCGGAATTGGTAGACGCGCACG
>NZ_KV804369.1:106105-165255 GCF_001811315.1 Bacteroides sp. HMSC067B03
TAGGGTCGCGAGTTCGAGTCTCGTTTTCCGCTCAAGATAAAGAGGTTGTCGGTCGATAAGACTGGCAACCTTTTTTTTGTTTCTGCACTTTCTTTCTGATCCCTGTTCTTGAGGAAATTCCAGGGATAAACTCCCGTTGTTGTCCGACAGGTATCTTTTGAATTTTATTGGAAGTTTACCGGACTATTTTATCAATAGTTTGGATAGAAAAGCGTAATTTTGCAATCACAAAAGTCGACGTACTTCCCCCAAAAAGAGTGTCATCGACTCACACAGACCTATAATTAATTTAAGAACTTGTGATATGTTAACACAAATCATTAATGCACGCATCCTGACCCCTCAAGGTTGGTTAAAGGATGGGTCGGTACTTATTCGTGATAATAAAATTCTGGAAGTGACCAACTGCGATCTGGCAGTTATCGGAGCAAAACTGATTGATGCCAAGGGCATGTATATCGTTCCGGGAGGAGTGGAAATTCATGTTCATGGAGGTGGTGGAAGGGACTTTATGGAAGGGACCGAAGAGGCTTTCCGGACAGCAATTAAAGCTCACATGCAACACGGAACTACCAGTATTTTTCCAACTCTCTCTTCTTCTACTATTCCTATGATCCGCGCAGCTGCAGAGACTACCGGGAAAATGATGGCAGAACCGGACAGTCCCGTACTCGGACTACATCTGGAAGGGCATTACTTCAATATGGAAATGGCCGGCGGACAGATTCCGGAGAATATCAAAGATCCCGATCCGGAAGAATATATCCCTTTACTGGAAGAAACTCATTGTATCAGGCGTTGGGATGCGGCACCGGAACTTCCGGGTGCCATGCAGTTCGGAAAGTATATCACTGCAAAAGGTGTATTGGCATCTGTGGGACATACGCAGGCTGAGTTTGAAGATATCCAGACTGCGTATGAGGCAGGATATACGCATGCTACCCATTTCTACAATGCGATGCCGGGCTTTCACAAACGGAAGGAATATAAGTATGAAGGTACAGTAGAAAGTATTTATTTGATTGATGATATGACAGTGGAAGTCGTAGCTGATGGCATTCATGTGCCTCCTACCATTCTTCGTCTGGTCTATAAGATAAAAGGAGTAGAGCGTACGTGTCTGATTACTGATGCGCTGGCTTGTGCGGCAAGTGACAGTCAGACGGCTTTTGATCCGCGTGTAATTATCGAAGACGGTGTGTGTAAACTGGCCGACCGTTCTGCCTTGGCAGGAAGTGTAGCGACAATGGACCGTCTGATTCGTACGATGGTACAGAAAGCTGAGATTCCTCTGGCGGATGCTGTGAGGATGGCTTCAGAAACTCCGGCTCGTATCATGGGGGTACTCGACCGCAAAGGTACGCTGGAGCGTGGCAAAGACGCAGATATTATTGCCCTGGACAGAGATCTGAATGTAAGGGCAGTCTGGGCGATGGGACAATTGGTAGAAGGTACAAACAAGCTGTTTTAACGACTAAAAAAAGAAAACGATGTTAACTCAAATAATCAACGGAAGAATACTTACTCCGCAAGGCTGGCTGAAAGACGGCTCTGTTTTGATTTGTGATGGAAAAATATTGGAAGTAACCAATAGTGATCTGGCAGTTATCGGTGCAACGGTGATTGATGCCAGAGGTATGACGATTGTACCGGGATTTGTCAGTATGCATGCGCACGGTGGCGGTGGTCATGATTTTACCGAAGCGACGGAAGAAGCTTTTCGTATTGCAGCAACTGCTCATTTAAAACATGGGGCTACCGGTATATTTCCTACTTTGTCATCTACCTCGTTTGAGAAGATATATCAGGCGGTCGACGTTTGCGAAAAACTGATGAAGGAACCGGAGTCACCGATTCTCGGCCTGCATATCGAAGGCCCTTATCTGAATCCGAAGATGGCAGGAAGCCAGTATGACGGCTTTCTGAAAACTCCTGATGAGAATGAATATATTCCGTTGTTGGAGCATACTTCTTGTATCAAGCGTTGGGATATCAGTCCCGAACTGCATGGTGCGCATGATTTTGCGAAATATACTCGTTCAAAAGGGATTATGACAGCTGTTACTCATACGGAAGCTGAATATGATGAGATTAAGGCGGCGTATGCGGTAGGATTCTCGCATGCTGCTCATTTCTATAATGCGATGCCCGGTTTTCACAAGCGTCGTGAATACAAATATGAAGGTACGGTAGAGAGTGTATATCTGACAGATGGAATGACGGTAGAAGTTATTGCAGACGGTATTCATCTGCCTGCTACTATTCTGAAACTGGTTTATAAACTGAAAGGAGTAGAGAATACCTGTCTGGTGACTGATGCGTTGGCCTATGCTGCTGATGAAGGGAATGAGCCGATTGATCCGCGTTATATCATTGAGGACGGAGTATGCAAGATGGCGGATCATTCTGCATTAGCTGGTAGTTTGGCGACTATGGATGTGCTGGTTCGCACCATGGTGAAGAAGGCGAGTATTCCTTTGGAAGATGCCGTGCGTATGGCTTCCGAAACTCCTGCCCGTCTGATTGGGGTAAATGATCGGAAAGGGGCATTGTCCAAAGGTAAGGATGCTGATATTGTGATACTTGATAAGGAATTGAATGTGCGGTGTGTCTGGTCGATGGGAAAAGTTGTTCCGGGGACTGATAAGCTGCTGCATAAATGACAAGTGTTATCTGTGTGATATTCTGATTATAGGACATCGCATGGAATTGAAATATCATACCCTCTAGCTGTTCCATGGCTTGATTTTGTATTAATTGTACCTGATGTCCTATTTAAAAAAAGAAAGTCCGAATCTTTGAATTGCAAAAAGCAATTGGGATTCGGACTTTTTCAGTAAGAAAAGTAGTTATGTGAGTACTCTATATTCTATTTTATCATGAAAATAGAGTTGCTTCTATCAGTTCTTTCAATTGAACCTTATTCATTGTGCCGAGTTTCATTATCGGTTTGCCATTCACCGGACAAAGTAAAAGGTTGGGAATTGTTCGAATCTTGAATGCGCTTTCCAGTTCTTCTTCCTGATCTACGTCTACCTTATAAATATCCAGTTTGTCTTTATATTCTTCTGCTAATTGGTCTAATATGGGCGATAATGACTTGCAATAACCACACCACGGAGCATGAAAATCGACTAAACAAGGTTTATCCCCTTTGAATTCCCAATTATCCGGATAAGATTGATAATCAGCAACTTTTTCAACAAAATTTTCTTTGGTTAAATTTATAATTTTCATATTTTCTGTTTTTAATGATTCATTGATCCTTTCTACTTTGCAAAGATAGGGGGATTGTAGAGAAAGGGGGATAGCTATTCTTCCTGTTGTGTTTACAATTTTTCCTTTCCTGATATTTTCTAATCAATTTCTAATCTGAAATGAGAGCCTTATAATCGCTTTTATCCGGCTCTCCCGTTGCAGAATTGTACTTTTGTCGCGAAACAAAATTAAGGTAACAAAGAGATTGTGATGAACAGAGCATTTTTTATTTTACTCTTTCTTCTCTTGTCAGGGAGGATGTGTGCGCAACAAGTGGCAGGCACATTGACACTGAAAGAAGCAGAGCGACGTTTTTTAGAACGCAATTTATCGCTGATAGCCGAGCGGTATAATATCGACATGGCACAGGCGCAGGTATTACAAGCCAAATTGTTTGATAATCCGGTCATTTCGTTGGAACAGAATGTCTATAACCGATTGAACGGAAAGTATTTTGACTTTGGAAAAGAAGGGGAAGCTGTTGTCGAAATAGAACAAGTGATTCATCTTGCCGGACAACGGAACAAGCAGGTCAGGCTGGAAAAAATCAATAAAGAAATAGCCGAATACCAGTTTGAGGAAGTAATGCGTACGCTCCGTCAGGAACTCAATGAAAAGTTTGTAGAAGTCTATTTTCTCTCCAAATCCATTGGCATTTATGAAAGGGAAGTAAACTCCCTGCAAACCCTTCTGGCCGGAATGAAAATTCAGCAGGAAAAGGGTAACATCTCCTTGATGGAGATTTCCCGTTTGGAATCCATGCTCTTCTCCTTAAAGAAAGAGAAGAATGAGCAGGAGAATGATTTACTGACTACCAGGGGCGAACTGAATTTGCTGCTGAACCTTCCGGGGGATACACAGGTTCAACTCTCGTTGGATGAAGAAGTACTGCAACAGCTGGATCTGTCTCAATTGTCATTTGCAGACCTGAAAGCCATCATCAATGAACGCCCTGACCAGAAGATAGCCCGCAGCACCGTAAATGCCTCCCGGGCAAATCTGAAACTGCAAAAGTCAATGGCTTTTCCGGAGTTCTCGGTGAAGGGAAATTATGATCGTGCCGGAAACTTTATCAATGACTATTTCGCAATAGGGGTCAGTCTGTCCGTACCTATCTTCAACCGTAATCAGGGAAATATCAAAGCTGCACGTTTCAGTATCCAACAGGCGGGAGTAGAGCAGGAACACGCTGCCAATCGTGCCGATATGGAACTTTTTACTGCTTATACCTCACTGGAAAAAGCCATTCAGCTCTATCAGTCTACTAATATGGACTTGGAACGTAACTTCGAGAAGCTGATAACAGGAGTCAATGAGAATTTTACTAAAAAGAATATCAGCCTGCTTGAATTTATAGACTATTATGACAGCTATAAAGAAACTTGTATCCAACTGTATGAGATAAGGAAAAACGTATTTCTTGCTATGGAAAACCTGAATACAGTTGTCGGACAAAATATATTAAACTACTAATAGACGATTAAAGATTATAATCCATAAATTATCAAAGACTATGAACTGGAATAAATTCCTTCCTTGCATATTGCTTAGCAGTCTCCTGGGAGCATGCTCCGGAAAAGGAGAACAACCGAATGTAGAACCGATCACACTCTGCCTGACGGATAGTTTACTGAGAATTGTATCCGTCGACACCGTACATGTGCGGGATGTGATTGATGAACTGACATTGAATGGACGGGTTACTTTTAATCAGGATCAGGTGGCAAATGTGTATCCGATGTTCGGAGGAACCGTGACAGAGCTGCATGCTGAAATAGGAGACTTTGTGCACAAAGGAGAAGTATTAGCGGTCATCCGTAGCGGGGAAGTGGCAGATTATGAGAAACAGTTGAAAGAAGCGGAACAGCAGCTTTTGCTGGCCCGCAGAAATATGAATGCTACACAAGATATGTACACGTCCGGCATGGCATCAGATAAAGATGTGCTTCAGGCAAAACAGGAACTGACGAGTGCCGAAGCGGAAGAGAGGCGAATCAAGGAAATATTCTCCATTTATCACTTCTCCGGAGATGCTTTTTATCAGCTTAAGTCTCCCGTGTCGGGCTTTATTGTTGAGAAGCAGATCAGCAGGGATATGCAGTTGCGCCCCGATCAAGGCGACGCGTTGTTTACGATTTCCGGTCTGTCGGATGTATGGGTTATGGCGGATGTGTATGAGAGTGATATCAGTAAAGTGTCCGAAGGAGCTTCAGTGCGTATCTCTACACTGGCTTATCCTGAAAAGACCTTTACGGGTAGCATTGATAAAGTTTATCACCTGCTGGACAGTGAAAGCAAAACGATGGGAGTACGTATCAAACTAAAAAATGAAGGTTATTTGCTGAAGCCGGGTATGTTTACAAATGTAACAGTAAAATGTAAAGCGGAAGATACTTCCATGCCGCGCATTGACTCTCATGCACTGGTGTTTGAGGGAGGAAAGAACTATGTAGTGGTGGTAGAACCGGACCAGCATCTGCAAATAAAAGAAGTAGATGTCTATAAGCAACTCAGTAAGGAATGTTATATCCGCTCCGGTCTTTCCGAAGGCGACAAGGTGTTGAATAAGAATGTATTGTTGGTATATAATGCCTTGAATGTAGATTAAAACAAGAGAAAAGTATGCATAAATTCATCGATAATATAGTAGCTTTCTCGCTGAAGAATAAGTTTTTTATTTTCTTCTGTACAGTAATAGCCGTGATAGCCGGAGCTGTCTCTTTCAAACATACTCCGATAGACGCTTTTCCGGACGTGACAAATACGAAAGTCACAATTATTACTCAATGGGCGGGACGCAGCGCGGAAGAAGTGGAGAAGTTTATCACAATTCCCATTGAGATCGCCATGAATCCCGTACAGAAGAAAACGGATATTCGTTCGACCACCCTTTTCGGGCTTTCTGTAATCAATGTGATGTTCGAAGACCGTGTGGACGACTTTACTGCCCGTCAGCAAGTCTATAACTTACTGAACGATGCTGATCTGCCCGAAGGAGTAACTCCGGAAGTGCAACCTTTGTACGGGCCTACGGGAGAAATTTACCGTTATACATTGCGCAGCGATAAACGCAGTGTCCGTGAATTAAAAACGATTCAGGACTGGGTGATTGAAAGGAATCTCCGTTCGGTATCGGGTGTTGCCGATATTGTGAGCTTCGGTGGCGAGGTGAAGACCTTTGAGGTAAGTGTAAATCCTCACCAGTTGATTAATTATGGAATTACTTCCCTTGAACTGTATGATGCGATAGCCAAAAGTAATATTAATGTTGGCGGAGATGTGATCACGAAAAGCTCGCAAGCCTATGTGGTTCGTGGCATCGGTCTGATTAATGACTTGGATGAGCTGAGAAATATCGTGGTTAAGAATATCAATGGAACTCCGATTCTGGTAAAGAACCTGGCGGAAGTTCATGAATCCTGCCTGCCCCGTCTCGGACAAGTGGGGCGAATGGATGAGAATGATGTTGTTCAAGGCATTGTGGTGATGAGAAAGGGAGAGAATCCGGGAGAAGTGATTGCGAATCTGAAAGATAAGATAGCTGATTTGAATCAGAACGTACTGCCGAAAGATGTACAGATCGTACCGTTTTACGATCGTGAGGACTTGGTAAACCTGGCTGTGAAAACAGTAACACATAACTTGATTGAAGGTATATTACTGGTTACGTTTATTGTTTTAATTTTCATGGCAGATTGGCGGACGACCGTGATTGTTGCGGTGATTATCCCATTATCCCTGTTATTCGCGTTTATCTGCTTGCGTGTAATGGGAATGTCCGCCAATCTGCTTTCTATGGGTGCCATTGACTTTGGTATAATCATTGACGGGGCAGTAGTGATGGTAGAAGGGGTATTTGTCGCCTTGGACAAGAAAGCCCGACAAGTAGGAATGCCGGCTTTTAACGTAATGTCCAAAATGGGATTGATCCGGCATACCGCCAAAGATAAGGCGAAAGCGGTGTTCTTCTCCAAACTGATTATTATTACCGCCTTGATTCCTATTTTCTCTTTTCAGAAAGTAGAAGGAAAAATGTTTTCACCTTTGGCATATACGTTGGGTTTTGCTTTGCTGGGAGCGCTTATTTTCACGTTGACATTGGTACCGGTCATGTCCTCCATGTTGCTGAAGAAGAATGTACGGGAAAAAAACAATCGTTTTGTCCATTTTATCAATACCGGGTGTACAGCCCTTTTCGACACTTTTTATGCCCATCGGAAACTAACAGTCGGGCTGGCAACTGTCATAGCAGGGGTAGGTCTGTGGCTTTTTTCCTTTCTTGGAACGGAGTTCCTGCCGCAGTTGAACGAAGGTTCTATTTATATCCGTGCCACTCTTCCGCAGAGCATATCACTGGATGAATCTGTCACTCTTGCAAATAAGATGAGACATAAATTACTGACTTTTCCCGAAGTCAGACAAGTATTGTCGCAAACCGGACGCCCGAATGATGGTACGGATGCAACCGGATTCTATAATATAGAATTCCACGTCGATATTTATCCCGAAAAAGACTGGGAGAGCAAACTCACCAAGTTGGAACTGATTGATAAAATGCAGGATGACTTATCCATTTATCCGGGAATTGACTTTAACTTCTCACAGCCGATTACAGATAATGTGGAAGAAGCGGCCTCCGGTGTGAAAGGTTCTATTGCGGTGAAAGTGTTTGGTAAAGATCTTTACGAATCGGAGAAGTTCGCTGTTCAGATTGATAAGATTCTGGCTACGGTTCAAGGAATAGAAGATCTCGGAGTGATCCGGAATATCGGTCAGCCGGAACTTCGTATTGAGTTGAATGAACGACAGTTGGCACGTTATGGAGTTGCTAAGGAAGATGTTCAGTCCATCATTGAAATGGCTATTGGCGGAAAGTCAGCTTCGCTGTTGTATGAGGATGAACGGAAATTTAATATCATGGTAAGATATAGCGAAGAGTTTCGTCAGAATGAAGAGGAAATCGGTAAAATACTGGTTCCTGCGATGGACGGAACGATGGTGCCTATCAAAGAGCTGGCAGATATCACGACGATTACAGGACCGTTGTTGATTTTCCGTGATAATCATGCCCGTTTCTGTGCCGTCAAGTTCTCGGTGAGAGGACGTGACATGGGTACGGCGGTTGCCGAAGCGCAGAAAAAAGTAAATGCTTCCGTACATTTGCCGGCAGGATATTCGTTGAAATGGACGGGTGACTTTGAGAATCAGCAGCGTGCAACGAAACGTTTGGCACAAGTAGTCCCTATCAGTATCGCCATTATTTTTATTATCCTGTTTATTTTCTTCTCTAATGCGAGGGATGCGGGACTGGTATTGCTCAATGTGCCGTTTGCTGCTGTGGGAGGTATCGTAGCCCTTCTGATAACAGGGTTCAATTTTTCTATATCGGCAGGTATCGGTTTTATTGCCCTGTTCGGTATCTGTATACAGAATGGAGTTATCATGATTTCCGATATCAAGGCAAATCTGAAATTAGGTTCCCCCTTGCCCGATGCTACCAAAGAAGGAGTCCGTTCACGCATCCGTCCCGTGATTATGACGGCGGCTATGGCAGCTATCGGCCTGATGCCGGCGGCTATGAGCCATGGCATCGGTTCGGAATCACAGCGTCCGCTGGCGATTGTCATTATCGGAGGATTGATAGGAGCGACCTTCTTCGCCTTGTTTATCTTTCCGCTGATTGTGGAAGTGGTATACGAACGAATGCTGTATGATAAGAATGGAAAATTATTGCAAAGACGTATCTAATTCATTTTCTATTCTTTCTATGAGAAAAACGGTCATAAATTAAATTTTAATTTTGTTTTCAGTAGGTAGAAGTGAGGAAGGGACAAAAGTAGGTTGAATCAGAAGATCACCCGTACTTTTGTTCCTTTTTCTATTTCCGAAGATATTTCCAGCCTGGCATTGTAAGCTGATATTATTTTCTGAGTCAGACTAAGGCCGATGCCCTGACCTGCGTAGTCATGGGTATTGCTGCCCCGATAGAAAGACTGGAATATATGTTCTATTTCTTCCGGGGGAATGCCGATACCCTGATCTTTTACTTCAAGAACGAGGTGCCGGTCTTCCTGTCGGAGAGTGATGTCTACTTCTTTTTCAGAATATTTGCAGGCGTTATCAATGATATTTTTCAAAGCTATCTTTAGCAGATAGGGATTTGCTTTTACAGTGGCAGCTTTATTCATTTCTCCGTCATGGAGCCGGATTCTTTCGTTAGTTCCTGTCAGGCCTTTCAACATATCCGGCAGAGACAGTTCTTCTATATTGCTTTTTAGAAGTTCCTCGTCCTGACGTGAAAGGAAAAGAAGATGGCGGATCAAGTTGGAGAGCCGCTTGCTTTCTGACGAAATTCGTTGCAGAGCTTCCATATATTCTCCGGTACTTCTTTCTTTCAGCAGGCTGATTTCGCATTCTCCCTGTATGGCGGTTATCGGATTGTTCAGTTCATGGGAGGCATGGCTGACAAAGGACTTCTCGGCTTTGAAAGCGCTATCCAGACGGTCGAGCATGCTATTCAGGGTTTTTATCATGTCTTCCAGTTCATCGTTATTACCGGTTGTTCTTAACCGGCGGTTCAGGCTGTTAGCCCGTATCCTCTTCAATTCTTTCAGTATATGCTGCAAGGGAACAAGGATACGACCGGAATAGATTTTTCCGACTAGATAAATCAAGATGGAACTGAATAAGACCAGAAAGATGGAAAGGAGCAGCAAGTGTTCTTTAATTTCCGCTCCGTATACATTTCGAGACATAACGAGAACGATGAAATTTCCCTCATTATCGGGATAATAAAGGGCAGCTCCCAACTGATCTTTGTATTTAAAAGAAAAAGGTATGCTGTCTTCACCGGCTATGAGGAGTGCCTGCTGATGTTGAGTAAGATATTTATTCAGCGTGTCCCGCACTTCGGAGAGGCTGTCCATGTTTAAAAGAATCTCATGGGCTTCGGGCAGGAGTTCGTCATATTTGCGTTGGATAATCTGATAGCTCTGTTCGTCTACTTCATCTTTTTCCCAATGCTTTTGTGCAGTCAGATATGCTTTCTCGCGGAGATAGGAGGCGTAGAGCTTATTGATAAACTGCGTACTGAAAAGATAGAATACGGCAATAATGATGATAGTCGTCAGTACACTGAGCAACGTATAGAAGAGAGCTATTTTAGAACCTATTTTCATGTCCGGATTGATAGAGTGGATAATGTTCAGGCGTTCATGATATATCCTAATCCTACTACTGTATGAATCAGCTTTTTATCGAAGTCGCGATCTATCTTCACCCGTAGATAATTGACGTATACGTCTACAATGTTGGTATTCGTATCAAAGTTCTTGTCCCATACGTCTTTGAGCAGTGTAATGCGTGATAGTGCTACTCCCTGATGCGTCATGAAATATTCGAGCAGGCGGTATTCTTTTACGGTGAGATCGATATCCACGTCTCCTCTTTTTGCTCGCCTAATGTTACAGTCCAATACCAGATTGTCACAAGTCAGCTGATTGGCTGCCGTCTCTTTATTTCGTCGCAACAAAGCCTTGATACGTGCCTCCAGTTCTTGAAAGCTGAAAGGCTTGACGAGATAATCATCTGCTCCTGCATCCAGTCCCTTTACAATATCTTCCGTCGTTCCCAAAGCTGTCAGCATAATGACCGGTGTCTGATAACCGAACCTCTGGCGGTAAAGATGGCAAAGTTCGAGTCCGTTTATTTTCGGCATGATAATATCCAGAATAATGAGATCGAAAGGTTCTTCCTGAAGGACTTTCCACCCCGTATTTCCATTGTGACAGACAGTTACCGAATGTCCGAATTCTTTTAGTCCCCGTTCGATAAAGGAGGCGATATTGACTTCATCTTCTGCTAATAGTATCTTTGCCATAAATCTACATTGTTTAGATGCAAAGATACTTTTTCTTTGCATCTGAAGAAAGAAAAATGGCATACATTTAAGTGTTTCTTCTTTCTGAACTGTATTATCTATACCGATGGCGAAAAGGCTGTTTCGTTTATACCGCTTTAGAGAAAACGAGGTGAAGATTGTTGAAGGATAGCAGGTTGAAAATAAAGTTGGTTAGGTTAGAAAGAGAAAACGGTGGACAGAGCTTTGGGCCTGTTCACCGTTTTTGATTCTTGTTGTATGTTCAAATGCAATTTGTCTTGTTCAAAGGAGATGTTATCCTTTCGCTTCCTGATACATAAAGCGTTTGATTGATTTCTTCGCAGTCTTTTCAAATTCTTCGAAGTGGATTTTTACTTTGCTTATCTGAGAGTAATTGGGCAGCTGCTGATTCAGTTCAATACGGTTGGCTTCCATTACTTTTACGATATCAGTCTGTTGCAGGCCATGAGCAAAAGCGTCGTCAAAGTCCGGATAAATCAGCGCTACCAGTTTATCATGCTGTAAAACGATCAGTGACTCCGCTACATAAGGCATATTGTTCAGTTTACTTTCTATCTCTTCCGGATAAATGTTCTGTCCACTGGAAGTCAGGAGCAGATTTTTGCTGCGGCCCCGGACAGTCACATAGCCTTCGTCGTCGATTGTTCCTAAATCGCCTGTGTGAAGCCATCCGTTTGCATCGATAATCTGTGATGTAGCTTCCGGGTTTTTATAATATCCCAGCATCATATTCGTTCCTCTGCATACGATTTCTCCGGCGTGTGTTTTAGGGTCCGGTGAGTCGATGCGGACTTCCATCCGGGTAGTCGCTTTTCCACAGGAAGCCAGTTTCAGTGTCTCCCAGCGGCTGGAACAAATAATCGGACCACATTCAGTCATACCATAAGCGATGGTGTAGGGGAAACCTATCTTTTTGAGGAAGGCTTCTACCTCGGCATTAAAAGGAGCACCGCCAATGATGATTTCATCGAAGTTCCCACCGAAAATTTCCATAGCAGCCTGTCGGGCCAATGATTTGATTTTATCGTTTACAATGGGTACTTTGAGCAATAGTTTTCCGATTTTGCTGTCTACCTTCGGAAGAATATCCTTTTTGATAATCTTTTCTACAATCAGGGGTACACAAGAGATTACTCTGGGTCTTATTTCCGAAAAAGATTGCGCAATGATCTTCGGAGACGGCATGCGCGTCAGGAAATAGATGTGTGCACCGGCAGAGAAACCATATAAAAAGTCGTATACCATGCCGAAAACATGCCCCATCGGAAGCATGGAGACGATGTGATCTCCCGGTTTCACAGGGAGCATTTCGAAACAGTATGCTACGTTCGACCAGATGCTGCGATAGGGGAGCATGACGCCTTTAGAATATCCGGTAGTGCCGGAAGTATAATTGATGATAGCCAGTTCCTCCGGACGGTCTTTCCGATAACAGATATGTTCGGGACGGAAATTCTTTGGATAACGCTGGCCGTAAATAGCGTTTCGGTGTTCGAAGGCATAAGTCAGCTTTTCGTTGCGTGATACCAATGCGGAGAAATCGGTGAGGGAAGCGATCCCTTCCAGCAACGGCATTGCATCTTCATTCAGATTTTCCCATGCCTGGTCGCCGACAAAGAGTAGCTTAGCCTCGGAGTGGTTGACGATATTATGAATATTATCCGCTTTGAACTCATGTAGAATAGGAACAATGACGGCTCCATACGTAATGGTAGCTAAGAAGGTAACCGCCCAATGGGCACTGTTTCGTCCACAGACAGCTATTTTATCACCCGGCTGAATACCGGCACTTTCCAGAACAATGTGAAACTTGGCTATCTTACGCGCTACATCCTTATATTGAAGCGTGATTCCTTTGTAGTCTGTCAATGCATCTTTATCCCAGTTTTTGATGATGCTTTGTTCAATATAATCAATGAACTGATGTTCTTGTTCCATTCGAATTTTGCACATTTGATTTAAAATTGCGCAAAAATAACACTTCATTAACGAAAACCGAAGTTTACAATCAAGTTTTACGGTTAATTAACGGGGGAGGGTTGAACTTCTTTTTTCAATTATTTTCCCGTTATGGATGGAGATTCCGGTTGGAGGCAATGGAGGAGGCGAGTTCTCTTTTCCGGAAGGGGCTGATATACAAAATTATGGTGTCACTATACCGTCAGTATAGTGACACCATCTGTTGCATATAGTGATACTATCCGGATACGATAGTGTCACCATAATAAATATCAGGATTCACTGCTATTTTCTTCCTCTTCTTTAGACTTTTCGGAAATAAGCAGCAATTTATCATTCACATGTAGTTTCAGTGTTCCGTTAGGAATCAGAAATTCATCTCCGCGCTTCACAATCATCACCAATGTGCCTTTGGGGAGATTCATATCTTTCAGTGTATCTGCTTCTTCCAGCATTTCCTGTGTGATAGTCATATCCCTGAGGTCTGTATCAATCTCTTCCGGAAGTTCCACTCCGAAGTCATTGCCCGTTTTCTCCAGCGGTTTGGATAAATTCAGCAGGCGGGCAACGAAAGAAACGGTCGTTCCCTGCACAACCAGTGAGACGATTGTGATAAAGAATACGATATTAAAGATTATATTCGAACCTTCGACTCCCGCAACTACTGGATAAGTAGCGAAGATGATGGGAACTGCTCCACGCAATCCTACCCAAGATACGAACAGCCGTGATTTCATGGTTATTTTCCGGAAGGGAAGCAAACAAAGGAATACACTTAGCGGACGACCGATCACAATCATAAAGACACCGATCAACAAAGCTACTGCTGCAACCTCCAGCATTTCGTGAGGGTTGACGAGAAGACCGAGGCAAAGGAACATGATGATTTGAAACAACCAGGTAAGTCCATCCATAAACGTATAAATGTCTTTGCGGTGCATGATCTTATTGTTTCCCACCATGATACCTGCGATGTATACGGCAAGGTAACCGTTACCTTTTAGCAAATCAGTGATGGAAAAGGTGAAGAAAACAAAAGCCAGCAACAGGATAGGGTACAATGCCTGATTGTCAATGTTGAGCTTGTTCAGCATGCGGATAGCCAACTTTCCGAGCACATATCCGGCAGCCGCGCCGACTATAAACTGAATAATGAAAGAAGCGGCGATAGCCCCGACTCCCATACCTGCCGATTGGATAAACTGTATCAGGACAATGGTAAGCATGTAAGCCATCGGGTCATTACTTCCACTTTCCAATTCCAGCATGGGGCGGAGGTTATGTTTCAGATTCATTTTCTGTGAACGCAGGATGGCAAATACCGAAGCAGAGTCCGTAGATGACATGGTGGCTGCCAGTAACAATGAAGTAGTGATAGGCAGATAGATATTCGTCCAGCTCATTCCGGACAACCACCAGATAAATAATCCGGTAAAAAGAGCGGTTAGTAGCACTCCGACGGTAGAAAGCACGATACCTGGACCTAAAATGGGTTTGATTTCTCTGAATTTTGTATCCATACCTCCCGAAAACAGAATGATGCTCAGGGCGACCATACCGATGAATTGTGCATCTTTGGCGTCATGAAACTGGAGTCCGAGTCCGTCACTTCCGAACAACATTCCCACGACGAGGAACAGTAATAAGGTGGGGACTCCGAAGCGATATCCGGTTTTTCCGACAACGATACTAACGAAAAGTAAGATAGAACCAATAAGTAGGGTGTTTTCTGCTGTAAATATCATAGGCAATCTATTGTTAAGTTATAAAAAATGTCGTATGAGCTCTCACTGTGCGAAGTTACACATTATTTAAAACAAATAAAGAGTCTTTTTGGATGTTTTTTGATGGAAAAAGGTAGTTAAATTGTCTAAAAAGATTAATTTTGCACTCAATTAATCTACATCATACTTATGGATTCAAACAATCTTACTCCTTTACGGAAAGGGGTGGTAGGGGTACAATTCTTGTTTGTAGCTTTCGGAGCTACGGTGCTTGTACCGTTATTAGTGGGGCTAGACCCTTCCACCGCTTTGTTTACAGCCGGTATTGGTACACTTATCTTTCATGCGGTCACGCGGGGGAAAGTCCCCATCTTTTTGGGAAGTAGTTTCGCATTTATTGCTCCGATAATAAAGGCGACAGAACTTTATGGTCTGGCGGGTACTTTATCCGGAATGCTGGGTGTCGCACTGGTTTATTTCGCAATGAGTGCGCTGGTCAAATGGCAAGGGGTGAGGGTGGTTGAACGTTTGTTTCCTCCGGTAGTCATTGGTCCGGTTATTATTCTGATCGGTTTGTCGCTTGCCGGTACGGGAGTGGAGATGGCGAAGGAAAACTGGGTGCTGGCTTTGTTGTCGCTGGTTACTGCGGTTGTCGTTTCGATGAAGGCAAAAGGGCTTTTGAAGTTGATTCCTATCTTTTGCGGTATTATTGTCGGCTATCTGGCGGCATGGCTTTTCTATGATCTGGATTTGTCCGGTGTCAGAGATGCGGCCTGGATCGGGTTACCGCAGTTTGTATTTCCCAAGTTCTCATGGGAGCCGATCTTGTTTATGATTCCGGTAGCCATTGCTCCGGTGATAGAACATATTGGAGATGTATATGTGGTAAATACGGTTACGGGAAAGGATTTTGTGAAAGACCCCGGTCTGCATCGTACTTTATTGGGGGATGGGCTGGCTTGCCTTTTTGCCGGATTGGTGGGTGGTCCTCCGGTGACGACTTATTCGGAAGTAACGGGAGCCATGTCATTAACGAAAATTACGAATCCGCAAGTTATCCGGATTGCAGCCATATCCGCTATCTTGTTCTCCGTCATCGGCAAAATCAGTGCGTTGCTGAAATCAATTCCGAGTGCAGTATTGGGAGGAATAATGCTTTTGCTTTTCGGAACAATCGCCTGTGCCGGAATTGGTAATCTGGTCAATAACTGCATTGATTTGAGTCGTACAAGGAATATTATCATTGTTTCTCTGACGCTGACCGTCGGTATCGGTGGGGCTGTCCTCACTTGGGGAGACTTTTCATTGTCCGGTATCGGACTGGCTGCTTTGGTCGGAGTTCTTCTCAATTTGATATTGCCGAAAGATGATTGATGCTGCCTTTTAATTAATAATTATTAGGCGCGGATTACACAGATGATGCAATTCGCACCTTTTTATATTTAATAGTTAAGGTTTAGCTGGTAAATCTTGCATTTATGACAAGAACTTCATGATATCTTCGTCCACAGTACTGATACCACCGATTCCGAATTGTTCGACCAATACATTTTTCACGTTCGGTGAAAGGAAGGCCGGAAGAGTAGGGCCCAGATGAATATTCTTCACTCCCAGTGCCAGCAATGCCAACAAAACGATTACTGCTTTCTGCTCGTACCAAGCGATGTTATATACGATAGGAAGTTTGTTAACGTCGTCCAATCCGAATATTTCTTTCAGTTTCAAGGCGATGACAGCCAACGAATAGCTATCATTACATTGTCCTGCATCCAGTACACGGGGGATGCCGTTGATGTCACCTAAAGCCAGTTTGTTATATCTGTATTTGGCGCAACCGGCAGTCAGGATCACTGTATCTTTCGGAAGTTTCTCTGCAAATTCGGTGTAATATTCACGGCTCTTCATGCGTCCGTCGCATCCTGCCATTACGAAGAATTTGCGGATTGCTCCACTTTTGACGGCTTCTACCACCTTATCTGCCAGAGCTACTACTTGTGCATGGGCAAATCCTCCGATCAGTGTTCCGTTCTCAATCGCTGTTGGCGGCTGACATTGCTTGGCGTGTGCGATCAGTGCGGAGAAATCTTTCGGTTTTCCGTCTTTACGTTCGGGGATATAGTGTGCACCATCCAGTCCGCAGGCTCCGGTGACATAGATACGGTCTTTGTAAGTAGCGTTGGCACGTGGAGGAACGATACAGTTGCTGGTAAACAAAATCGGTCCGTTGAAGCTTTCAAATTCTTCTTTCTGTTTCCACCACGCGTTTCCGTAGTTTCCTGCCAGATGTTTGTATTTTTTTAGTTGAGGGTAATAATGCGCCGGAAGCATTTCGCTGTGGGTATAGATGTCTATCCCTGTTCCTTCGGTCTGTTCCAGCAATTCTTCGAGATCCTTCAGGTCATGGCCGCTGATAAGGATACCCGGATTGTTGCGCACACCGAGATTAACTTCTGATATTTCCGGATTTCCGTAGCTGCTTGTGTTGGCTGCATCCAGCAGAGCCATTGCGGAAACTCCGTGTTTACCTGTGGTCAGTGTAAGTTGAACCAGTTCTTCCATCGTAATATCATTGCGGGTGAGTTCGGCTAATGCGTGCTGCATAAAGGCAAAGATTTCTGATGATTCGTGTCCCAGATTATGCGCATGCTCAACGTAAGCTGCCATTCCTTTCAGTCCGTAATGTACAAGTTCTTTCAGAGAGCGGATATCTTCGTTGGGTGTGCGAAGTACTCCTACTGTCTTGGCTTTTTCTTCGAACTCATCTTCACTTCCATCCCATAGGCATTCGTCGGGAGCATTGGCAATGGTTACTTTGCTGCCAAGTTCTTTTTTCAGCAGCAATCCTTCTTTTATTTTCCTGATGATAGCCGTTTTATCAAAATTGGCGTTGGTGATAGTGATAAACAGGGCATCGTAGATAAATTTGTCTGCCTGTTCGGAAGGTTGTCCTTCCTGACGCAGATGTTCGTTGTACACAGCAATTCCACGTACTACAAAGAGCAAAAGATCTTGCAGGTTAGCCACTTCGGATGTTTTTCCGCATACTCCTTTTAAGGTACAACCTGTACCCATTGCGGTCTCTTGACATTGATAACAGAACATACTCATAACTTTTACGTTTTTAATTAGTCTTCTTGAATATGAACGCAAAAGTAGGGGGAAAGTTTGAGGTAAGTTTGTAACCAATGTTACATTGGCCGAAAAAAAATCAGATGCTATGAGCTAAATTATTTTAGCTATAATCATATTCCGATTAGCTATAATGAAAACTAGATTAGCTATAATGAAACCGGAGTAAATTCTTGGTTATTGAATCAGCCGGATCAGCTGTTCTTTCTGTAAAATAGTGATCTGTTTGCGGTCGGCTGTGATCAGGCCGTCATCCTGCATGTGTGACAGCTCACGTGCCAGAGAGGGACGGGAGACACCGAAGTAATCGCTCAACTCCTGTTGCGAACGGTCGAGGGTGATCTGCAGCTGTTGCTGTTGTTTGTGCAGCCGGAGCAGATAGGATGCTATCTTTTGCCGGATGGTCTTGAAAGACATAAAGAAAAGTTTATCCGACAAGGTACGGGCATAATTGGCAGATAGATTCATATAGTTCTCCAGAAACTGCTCGTTCTTGCGGAAGAGTTCCAGTACGCTCGATTTGGGGATTTCGATTACTTCCGTCAGTTCGTTAGCGGTCACTTCTACCGGAAAACGGTTCTCTTCTCCGAAGAGGAAGAGAGGAGCAAGGGCCCTTGGTGCGGCAATGTCTTCTACTTTGATGAGTCTTCCGGAATAGTCTATCATTTCGCCGCGTACACTCCCTTTGGTCAGTATCATGAGACGGTTGCACACATCTCCCTGTCGTGCCAGAATTTCTCCTTTCTTATAAGAACGGGTATGAAAACTGATCTCTTCCAGATTGGCGGATAACTTTTCCGGAGTGATTCCCCGGAACAATGGGTTATTGATGAGTGCAGGTGTCATAAGCTTATCTGTTATTTGAATTTTAATATGAATTTTGTTTCCTTATTGTCCGGCAGCAAGATGAGGCTTCCACCGGAAAGCCGCATAATCTGACGTGAAATACTAAGTCCGATTCCGCTGCCTCCTTTTTTGGTGGTGAAGAAAGGGATAAAAATATGTTCCGCAATTTCCGGCGGAATAACGGGACCGTTATTCTTTATTTCAATCAGTACCTCTTCTGTTTCATTGCAATATACCTGAATATCGATTTGTCCGTCCGGCTGATTACCGATTGCCTGAATCGCATTTTTCAGAAGGTTAATGACTACTTGTGAGATCAGATTTTCATCTGCATATAAAATCAGGTCGGCTGGATCGATCTTCGTATGGAATGTGATATGGTCACAGGGATTCTGATGACGGGCAAGTTCTACCATTCGTTCGATGAATGCTTTTAAGTAAAACAATGAAGGCTCCGGAGTCGGTATCCGTGTGAATTTGCGGTAGGATTCCACGAAAGCAAGCAGTCCTTTTCCCGTTGTACTGATGGTCTGTAATCCGTGGCTGATTTCTTCGTCTTTGTCCTCTACCATCGAAAGGAGCGTATCGCTGAGGGAGGTGATAGGAGTGACGGAGTTCATGATTTCGTGAGTCAGTACACGGGTCAGGCGAATCCATGAATCTATTTCTTTCTCGTCCAGTTCTATATTAATATCATTCAGCGCAAGGATACGCAAATGTTCTTTGTGCACATTGATTTCTGATACACGGATGGATAGATTGACCGTTCCCCGTTCATTATGAAACACCACCTGTAATTTGTCTCCGGGATGGCAGTTCTCCATTTTCTCCATCAGCGTGGTGTCTACTTTACTCAATTGCCGGACATGTGTGAATACATTGAGTCCCAAAAGCCGGAGGGCCTCCTTGTTCTTCTGATAGACTGCTCCGTTGTCATTGAGCACCAGTAACCCCGTGCTGACAAAATCAAGAATCAGTTCGTAGTATTTTTCCTGTTGGGCAGTTTCTGCTTTTACATTATATAAGATGCGTCCCACCCGATTGAGTGCCCGGTTGATCTGTTTGCTTTCGGGAGTGCCGGACTCTTCGGGGAAGCGGAAGGCACTGTCATTATTCTCCAAAGCGTCGATCATGAAAAGCACCTGCTTGATGTGCAGGCGATAAAGACGGACTTGCCAGATGATACTTAAAACCAGCAGACAGCTACTGATGCCGAGCCAGATATAAGACTGATACACACCAAACCAAACGGTTGCCAGACAGCAAATGACCGTCAGGGATACCCTAAACCAATATTGGTTGGCTACTTGTTGTAGAATCCGGTTCATAATCCGAACTTTTTCATCTTGTTATAGAGAGTCTGACGGGTAATTCCCAGTTGCGCGGCTACTGCCGAGAGGTTTCCTGCACAGGTATCCAGTGCTTTACGTATCATTTGTATCTCCATCTCTTCCAGTGTGGAAATATCCTTTTCGGAAGTTTCTGTCTTTCGGGTGGATAACTGGAATAATTCCGCCGGAATTTGCAATCCGTCGTTAATGATGACCACCTTTTCGATGGCATGTTCCAACTCTCGGATATTCCCGTACCATGGGTACGCAATGAGTTTTTCCTTGGCTGCCGGGCTGAATTTCATCGGTTCCTTATCGTATTGTTTGCAGAAACGGATGATAAATCTTTCGGCAAGCGGGATAATATCTTCTTTTCGTTTCCGCAAAGGAGGTATTTCGATATGAATGGTGTTGATTCGGTAGAGTAAGTCTTCCCGAAATTCTTCCCGGTCCACCATTTCCTGCAGGTTACGGTTGGTAGCGCATATCAGGCGGATGTCGATAGGAATCGGAGTGTTGCTTCCCACCCGTACGATGCTTCTTCGTTGGATAGCTGTCAGCAGTTTAGCTTGCAGATGATAGGGCAGGTTCCCTATTTCATCCAGAAACAAAGTGCTGTGATCGGCAGCCTCAAATTTTCCTGTCCGGTCGGCATGCGCATCAGTGAAAGAGCCTTTTACATGACCGAAGAGTTCGCTTTCAAATAAAGATTCAGTGATCGCTCCCATGTCCACAGCGATCATTTCTTGTTGTCTGCGGTTGGAAAGAGCATGAATTTCGCGGGCAAGCATTTCCTTCCCTGTTCCGTTTTCACCTGTAATCAGGATATTGGCATCTGTGGTGGCTACTTTCTCTATCAGCATTCGGAGCTGCTGCATCGGTTTGCTTTCTCCCCAGTAGATCGGCGGAGTGTTGACAGGCTCCTTTTTGTTTCCCGTTTTTCGTCCATGCTGTGCGGACGAGGCGGCAGCCTGCAATGTTTCTACCAGTTTCTGATTGTTCCAAGGTTTGACGACAAAGTCCGAAGCTCCTTCTTTTATACCCCGGATGGCAAGATCAATATCCGCATAAGCGGTAAAAAGTACGACGGGAAGTTCCGGTCGTACTTTCTTTATTTCGTGCAGCCAGAACAATCCTTCATTGCCGGTATTGATGCCCGAAGTGAAATTCATATCCAATAGTACCACTTCCGGCATCTCTTCCCGTATCACGGTGGTCAATGTGACCGGTGATGACAGCGTGACAACCTTTGAAAAATAGTTTTTTAAAAGAATTTGTACCGCAGTCAGCACTCCTTTGTTATCGTCTACAATGATGATTGTTCCTGATTTACTCATGTCCGAATTGGTTTGTACGCTACAAACTTACGAAAAAGTAATTCATAATTCAAAATTCGGATTTGAATTTATAACCATTGGAACTTTAATCCGAATGATAAACTTAGATAATCGCGGGGACGGAGATAGCTATTCGTTACGGCGCTGATGAGGTAAAGGTCGCATGTGCTTATCTCGTAGAAGAAAGTCACGGACTTTGCCAGAAACCTGCGGTTCGGGTCAATATCATAAGTCAACCGTTGTCCCAGGAAAACATGAATACGCACTTTGCTTGAAAAGCCGTAGTATCCCTTCGGATAACGTTCAGGCTCACTTACCCAGAACTGGTTGCCAAACACGGTATTCAGATACAATCCGCAGGCGAGAGGTTCTGTGGAGAATCCTTTTCCCAGATTGATGCTCCAAGGCATATAGTTCTGTTTCAGCGTCATGGTCACTTTGGCCTTTTTGGACGAATACTTCGGGATGAATCCGAGCAGTAAATCTGTTTCCCACTGATTTCGTTTTCCGTAATCCCATCCGGTACCGAACGAGATTAATCCCATATTTCCCGCATACTGTATTTTAGAGTGAGTCGGGATAATCCGCTCCCAGTTTCTGCGGAAGCGATGGACACGTCTGTCATAACCGGTACGGAGAACCGGTTGCGGTACATAAGGTAGTACTGTGTCTGCTTTGACTATTGTAAACGCGGAATCGCCTTCGTGAAAGGCTATAATGGAATCTGCCTTGATCACCAGTCTCAGTGAGTCAGGTTTGTAGTTATTGATAATTGTATCTGTCTTGCAAGTAGCCGATATCAGGCCGGGAAAGAGCAGGAGCGTAGTCAGCACTCCTGTGCGGATGATATATTTAGTATTCAACCAGTTCATATTCGTATTTTTCCGGGGTTATAGTAAATACCAGATAACTGCGACTTTTCATGCAGTCACTGACAATATAATGCACATCATCATCGAAAAGGACTCTGTCGTCGAACCCGTGATTGTGGGCAGCCGTGCAGAACTGTAGTCCCGGATATTGGGTGACATAGTACTGGAATGGCTTTGCCACATTATCATTGAACACGTCTGCAAATGGATGCGCGTGCATACTGACTACGGTTTTTTCAAACTCATCAGCCCTGGCTGTCAGTTCCTCTTCCATAAAACTGAAATTGGGAATAGGTTCCGAATAATCGTATTCCAGCGCATTAGTATTGAGGCAGACAAATTTTACATTGCCTGCGATAAATGAGAAGTTGGCAGGTCCGAAAACAGCCTGATAAGTTTCTGCTCCGGTGCCCAGACAGTCATGATTCCCGATAAGGGCGACATAAGGTACTTTTAGTCCGTTCATGATATCCCGCTGCCAAAGAAATTCTTTAGTCAGTCCGAAGTCACTCATATCTCCTCCGTGAATGACAAAGTCGATATCATCTCTCTTATTGACCTCTTTTACAAAGTCTTCGGTCTCGTCATACCATCGCTGTGAATCTCCCATAGTGATAAAACGGATGGTTGTTTTTCCTTTACACTTAGCTTCTATTTGTTCAATGTTATGAGCATTTACATCTGTCTCTCCACTGATACGTACATCGTAGGGATGATAGTCTATCAGGTCACATCCTGTCAGAAGCAGGCAGGTCAGGAGAGTGTACAAATTCTTGTTTACCATAAATAGAATGATTTATTTAATTGAAAACTTGATGCGAAGATAGAGTTTTCCGATGACATTGAAATACATTAAAGTCGGAAATAGGAAAAATAGAACAATAAATGGGCGAAAATGTATACTTTCCGTTGGACAGTAAACAGGAAGGATTTCTGTCTAATAATTAGACGGGAGTGTCTAATTATTAGACAATGGGTAGTACTGTCGAAACATATAAATAGTTGTGAATGAATACTCTTGCTATTGTGGCACGCTATCTGCATTGCATTATGATGAAAAATAGGAATAAGCATGAGACAAATTTATTATGTAATTGTTTATCTTAGTGACCGTTTGGTGTGAAAGAGGTTTGATACGGAGAATCCGGTCAACAGTATAAAGAACGAATAAAGAAAGAATAGAAAGTGAAACAACATAATAAAGAAATAAAATGATACAGATTGAAAACATTAGTAAAGTATTTCGTACTACTGAAGTAGAGACGGTTGCATTAAATCACGTGAACCTTGAAGTTAAACAAGGAGAGTTTGTTGCTATCATGGGGCCTTCGGGCTGTGGAAAATCCACTTTGTTGAATATTCTGGGTTTATTGGATAACCCTACAGAAGGTTCTTACCAGCTGATGGGAGAGGAAGTTGCCGGATTGAAAGAGAAGGAGCGTACCCATGTCCGTAAAGGCAAATTAGGCTTTGTATTCCAGAGTTTCAACTTGATAGACGAACTGAATGTCTACGAAAATGTAGAGCTTCCGCTTACTTATCTGGGTATTAAATCCTCCGAGCGCCGCCGTATGGTGGAAGATATTCTGAAAAGGATGAATATCAGCCATCGGGCCAAACACTTTCCGCAACAGCTGTCCGGTGGTCAGCAGCAGCGTGTTGCTATCGCTCGTGCGGTAGTGACTAATCCGAAGCTTATCCTTGCCGATGAGCCAACAGGTAATCTGGATTCAAAGAACGGAGCGGAGGTAATGAATCTGCTGACGGAACTGAATAAAGAAGGTACCACCATCATTATGGTGACTCACTCACAACATGATGCGAGCTTCGCACACCGTACCATACATCTGTTCGACGGAAGTGTAGTGGCAAGTGTAACAGCATAAACCGAAACGACAATGAGACAAATCTATTATAGCATCCGGACTTTATTGCGTGAACGGGGCACGAATATCATCAGGGTAATTTCTCTTTCGCTGGGACTTACCATCGGCATTTTGCTCTTCTCGCAGATTGTGTTTGAATTGAGTTATGAACGTTGCTATCCGGAATCGGAACGTCTGGCGATTGCACGTTGCCTGACGACTAACCTTAGCACGGGGGAGAAAATGGGAGACGACGGCGACAACTTTGATTATACACTTTTTGATGTGGTTGCACCGACTTTGGCGCAGGATATGCCCGAAGAAATTGAGTTTGCCAGTTGCGTCCTCGCAGAACAATGGATGAGTATATATTATGAAGATAAATTATTATCGGACATCAACTATATATACGCTGATACTTGTTTCTTCCAGACTTTCGGTATACCTGTCTTAAAAGGAAATCCGAAAGATATGATTATGCCGGGAAGTGTGTTTGTGTCAGAACACTTTGCCCGTGAAACATTTGGAGATGCAGATCCTATCGGCAAAATTCTTAAAGCAGACAGGCAAAATGATTTTACGATTCGTGGTGTGTACAGAGATGTGCCGGAGAATACGATGCTCACTCATGACTTTGTTGTTTCCATCCATCGGGATGGGGGATATCAGGGAGGCAATGGCTGGAAGGGAAATGATATCTTTTACACTTTTCTTCGCTTGCGTGATGCTGCGGATATTGATAAAGTGAATGACAAGATCCAGCGGGTAATCGAAAAATATACGCCTGCCCGTTTTGACGACTGGAAATTAGATTTCAATGTCATCCCGTTAGTGAAGTATCATGTGGAATCTTCCGATGTGCAGAAGCGCTTGGTCATATATGGATTTTTGGGGTTCGCTATCTTTTTTGTCGCCATCATGAATTATATGCTGATATCTATCGCTACCCTAAGTCGTCGTGCCAAAGGGGTGGGTGTGCATAAATGCAGTGGTGCCAGTGCCGGAAATATCTTCGGCATGTTTTTGGCGGAAACAGGAATCCTTGTTGTCATATCTGTACTTCTCAGCCTTCTGCTGATAGTCAATGCACGTGAAATAATCGAAGACCTGCTTTCCGTCCATCTGTCTTCACTTTTTACATGGGAGACACTATGGGTGCCTTTGCTTACGATCGTGATCCTTTTCCTTTTGGCGGGTGGCATACCGGGACGGTTGTTTTCGCGCATACCAGTCACACAGGTGTTCCGCCGTTATTCTGATGGTAAGACAGGTTGGAAACGTTCGTTACTGTTTATACAGTTCACGGGTGTCTCTTTTGTTTTGGGATTACTGCTGGTTACGCTTCTGCAATACAACCATCTGATGAGCCGTGATATGGGGATAAACGTTCCGGGATTGGTTCAGGCAGGAACATGGTTGCCGAAAGAAAGCGTAGAACATGTTACCGATGAACTGCGTCGCCAGCCTATGGTAGAAGGAGTGGCTGTTGCTACAAACGGAGTAATCGGACAATACTGGACACGCGGACTGATGAGTAATGACGGTAAAAGAATCGCTACACTTAACTTTAATTATTGCAGTTATAACTATCCCGAAGTAATGGGAATAAAGATTATCGAAGGCAGCACTCTTAAGAAAAAGGAAGATTTATTGGTGAATGAAGAGTTGGTACGTTTGATGAAGTGGACAGATGGGGCAGTAGGAAAGAAATTAAATGATATAGAGGGTACGATTGTCGGTGTCTTTCGGGATGTTCGCAATTATAGCTTCTTTTCAACTCAGGCACCTATTGTCTTGATAGGATCAGAAAATGCCAATCAAGTATTTGATGTCCGTTTGAAAGAGCCGTATGATGATAATCTGAAACGTCTGAATGAGTTTACCGATAAGACATTTCCGAATATAGCCATGCATTTCAGTTCTGTGGACAGTATGATAAAGGATATATATAAAAGTGTATATCGCTTCCGTAATTCAGTCTGGATTACTTCAAGCTTTATTCTGCTGATTGTAATTATGGGCTTGATCGGCTATGTGAATGATGAAACTCAACGTCGAAGCAAAGAAATAGCTATCCGGAAAGTGAATGGAGCCGAAGCCTCTCATATTTTGCGCCTGTTGATACGCGAGATTCTGTATGTATCCGCATCTTCCATATTGATTGGTATCATTGCTTCCTATTTCGTAGGAAAGGCATGGCTTGACCAGTTTGCCGAACAGATTTATCTGAACCCGTTATTGTTTATAGGTACGGCGCTGTTTGTCTTATTGCTGATTGTTGTTTGTGTTGTGCTGAAAGCATGGCACATAGCCAATGAGAATCCGGTAAATAGTATCAAGAGCGAATAGAAATATAAGAATATTATTATCTTTCAGGCACGGATTAATACGGCTTCTGCGATGAATGCATCTTTTAGAAAACGTGTTAATTCGTGCTTGAACATTTTTTATTATGATATATCTTCTGATGCAGTGTTAATTTGATTTATTCCGCTACCTTATTTGCTATCGGATGTTCCTTCGATACCTTCTTTATATAAATCATCAGACTGATAACAGCAGTGACGAACGCCAGTGCATCCGATACCGGCATACTGATCCAGACACCTTTCAAGCCCCACCATTGCGGGAAGAGTAACAAGCAAGGCAACAGATAAAGCAACTGTCGTGTCAGCGAAAGGAAAATACTGATTTTTGCCTTGCCGATGCTCTGGAAGAAGTTGCCAATCACAATTTGTGCTCCCACAAACGGGAACATAAGTACTGCCAGACGGATTCCTTCTACTGCCAGATTTATCAATTCATCACTATCTGTGAAAAGTGCCGATACCGCATGAGGGAAAAATTCGCAGATCACAAAACCACTGCTGGTAATCACTACACCGGAGATAATTCCCAATCGTAGTGTCTGTTTTACCCGGTCTATCTTCTGTGCTCCGAAGTTGTAGCCTACAATAGGTTGCATTCCCATAGTCAGTCCCAACACAATCATTACGTAGAGTGTCAACAGGCGATTGATAATGCCGTAAGCACCGATAGCCATGTCGCCTCCGTATTCCTGTAAGCTGTTATTGACTATGATAACGATAGCACAAGCGCAAACATTCATCAGGAAGGGAGACATGCCGATAGCGAAAATACTTTCTACAATTCTTCGTTTTACCTTCCAGATCTTTCCCTCAAAATGAACCGTGCTCTCCTTCTTGCAAAAGTGGCTTAGTACCCACACCATACCGATCAGCTGTGAGATGAGCGTTGCCGTAGCGGCTCCTCGCATTCCCCATTCAAAATGAAATATAAAGATGGGAGCGAGGATGATATTGGCTACTACCGTTACCATCGAAGTAAGCATCGCCTTCTTCGGATATCCGGTAGCACGCATCACATTGTTCAAACCGATCATCGTATAAGTGATCGGAGTTCCCAGCAGAATCACTTGCATAAAGCTGCGTGCGTATGGGAGCGTGTCGGGACTCGCTCCGAAGAAAATCAGTATGTTGTCGAGAAAGATAAAAGACAGTATGCCGAAGAAAAAAGCATTCGTGATGCAGAGCATCAGTGTGTGCGACAAGATTTCCGTAGCTCCTTTCATATCCTTCTGTCCCAGACGGATAGAAGCAATGGTAGAGCTGCCTGCAGATACCAGCGTACAGAAAGCGACTACCAGATTCATCAGGGGAAAGCTGACCGCTAATCCGGCAATAGCCATCGGTCCCACACCGTGTCCGATGAAGATGCTGTCGATAATATTATAAATAGACGTGATCGTCATCCCAATGATGGCGGGGATGGAATATTGCAACAGTAGCTTACCGATGCTTTCTTTTCCTAATATGTGCGGATCGTTTTTGCTCATGCGCTCGTATGGATTGTTGGATGAAAACGAATGTTACGTTTTTTTAAGTGGGGTAAAGGTACGAATTATTTGCCTGATTCGATGATTATTCGGAACTTTGCACAATTCAATACACAAGGTTTAACGTTTTAGGTAAAAAGAAAGAGTAAGTATGGATACAACAAAGACAATTGCGGCACTGTTTGATTTCGATGGTGTCATCATGGATACGGAAACGCAGTACACTGTTTTCTGGGATGAACAAGGGCGTAAATATCTGAATGAACAAGACTTCGGACGCCGTATCAAGGGACAGACGCTGACCCAGATTTACGACAAATACTTCTCGGATCAGCCGGAGGCTCAGCAAGAGATTACAGCCGGGCTCAATGTCTTCGAGAAAAGCATGTCTTATGAATACATTTCCGGTGTGGAAGCTTTTATCGCCAATCTTCGGAATCACGGGGTGAAGATAGCTGTAGTCACCAGTTCCAACGAAGAGAAGATGCAAAACGTTTACAATGCCCATCCCGAATTTAAAGGAATGGTAGACCGTATCCTGACCGGAGAAATGTTTGCCCGCTCCAAACCGGCTCCCGACTGTTTCCTTCTCGGTATGGAAATATTCGGTGCTACTCCTGAAAACTCTTATGTGTTCGAAGACTCCTTCCACGGTCTGCAAGCCGGAATGACTTCCGGTGCTACCGTTATCGGTCTTGCCACTACCAATACAAGAGAGGCCATTACCGGAAAAGCACACTATATTATAGATGACTTTTCGGAAATGACCTTCGAACGGTTACTGACCATACATCGCAAATGATGAAAATCAGTATACAGCAGTGCACGTAATGCTTTATGCTATCTGCGTGCACCTCTGCCTTATCTCATCAGCTTATGCCTTTTTCATTTTCAATTCTCTTTTTTATTTGGTTTGAATCATGAATCCCCTGATTCATATAGAGAAAAAACAGTTCAAAATTCCTTTTGTTTTTTGTCGGAGTCTTTATCTTGAGTGATTCTTTTTCGTTTTCTTTCTCACTTATGGAAGAAATGTTATAACTTTACCCCAATTTTTGATAACGTTCGCGTTGTCAGAAGCTCTTTATCTTTTAATTATTAATTTAAAATTTGAAAAGACATGGCTGGTTATATATCAGATGACACAAGAAAGGTGACTACTCATCGCTTGGTTGAAATGAAACAGAGAGGCGAAAGAATATCTATGCTTACTTCTTATGATTACACGATGGCACAAATCGTAGATGGTGCGGGAATGGATGTGATTCTGGTGGGCGACTCCGCTTCTAATGTAATGGCAGGTAACGTGACTACATTGCCTATTACTCTTGATCAGATGATTTATCACGCAAAATCAGTCGTACGTGGCGTAAAACGTGCTATGGTCGTAGTCGATATGCCTTTCGGATCTTATCAGGGAAACGAAATGGAAGGTCTTGCTTCTGCCATCCGCATAATGAAGGAAAGTCATGCCGATGCTTTGAAACTGGAAGGTGGAGAAGAAATCATCGGTACGGTGAAACGCATTATCAGCGCAGGTATTCCGGTGATGGGCCATTTGGGGTTGATGCCTCAGTCTATTAATAAATATGGTACTTATACAGTGCGTGCCAAAGACGAGAGCGAGGCTGAAAAGCTGATTCGCGATGCCCATCTTCTCGAAGAGGCAGGTTGCTTTGCCATCGTGCTCGAAAAGATTCCGGCAACTTTGGCTGAACGGGTAGCTTCGGAATTGACGATACCTATTATCGGTATTGGTGCCGGTGGTCATGTAGACGGACAAGTGTTGGTCATCCAGGATATGCTTGGAATGAACAATGGATTCCGTCCCCGCTTCTTACGTCGGTATGCAGACCTTTACACAGTGATGACTGATGCGATCAGCCGTTATGTGTCCGACGTGAAGAATTGCGACTTCCCCAACGAGAAGGAACAATATTAAAACAATATATGGCAGTTAAATTGTGGACAGTTCATTTTATGCGGATATGCGTAGCTAATTTGCTGTTGTTTATCTCTTTGTATATCCTGTTTCCGGTGCTTTCCGTTGAGATGGCCGACCGTCTTGGGGTACCGGTAGCACAGACAGGGGTTATCTTTCTTTTTTTTACATTGGGAATGTTCCTTATCGGTCCGTTCCATGCTTATCTCGTAGATGCCTACAAGCGTAAGTACATGTGTATGTTCTCTTTTGCCCTGATGGTAGCGGCAACGGCAGGATATACCTTTGTGACCAATGTAACGGAACTTGTCTTGTTGAGCACCGTACAAGGATTGGCTTTTGGAATTGCTACCACCGCAGGAATCACACTTGCCATTGATATAACGAACGCTACACTTCGCAGTGCCGGAAATGTCAGCTTTTCCTGGATGGCACGTCTGGGGATGATTATCGGTGTTGTTCTGGGTGTCTGGCTCTATCAGAGCTATTCATTTAAAAACCTGCTGTCCGTGTCGGTGATCACCGGAATAGCAGGTGTTTTGATGGTAGCCGGAGTATATGTGCCTTTCCGTGCCCCGATCGTTACCAAGCTCTATTCCTTCGACCGCTTCCTGCTGTTGCGGGGATGGGTACCTGCTATCAACATGATTCTGATTACTTTCGTACCGGGATTGTTGATTCCGCTCGTACATCCTTTCCTCAACGATTTCGTACTGGGGAATAGAGGAATACCCATCCCATTCTTTGTCGGTACAGGAGCCGGATACCTTGCCTCCTTGTTGCTGGCACGTCTGTTTGTTCTGAAGGATAAGACATGGCGGCTGGTGCTTGTAGGAATGATACTGGAGATTGTAGCTATCACTCTGTTGGCTTCCGGTTTTCCGGTAGGTGTTCCTTCCATCCTTCTTGGATTAGGTTTGGGACTGGTGATGCCGGAGTTTCTGGTCATGTTTGTGAAGCTGTCCCATCATTGTCAGCGAGGTACGGCAAATACCACTCATCTGTTGGCCAGCGAAGTCGGATTCTCATCCGGAATAGCCGTTGCGTGCTATTTCGATCTGGAAGCAGATAAGATGCTTTATACCGGACAAGTAGTAGCTGTGATCGCTTTGATTTTCTTTATACTGGTTACTTATCCTTATTATAAGAACAAGAAAGTAAGATGATTTAAATGAAGAATGAAGAATTACTTTGCAGCATAATAGCGCAGCCCATTCTTCATTCCTCATTCTTCATTTTTTTAGTTTCTGCTTACCTGTTTTACTCCTTTCACTGTCCTCAACTTCTTGATGAGTGCTTCCAGTCGTCCGGTATCACCTACCATTACCGTTAGTGTTCCGGAGAATAATCCGTCGTTGGAATCGATTCCGATGGATCGCAGACTGATTCCATTCTCTTTAGAAATGATAGAAGTAATATTGGTAACAATCCCAATATCATCGTGACCTACCACACGCAGTGTGATAGGATACTGTGTGCCGACTGATTTTCCTGCCCAACGTGCTTTTACAATCCGGTATCCGAACCGTTCGCGCATCTGATTGGCATTCGGACAGTCCGCCCGATGAATTTTGATACCTCCGCTTACTGTCACAAATCCGAATACATCATCTCCGTAAATCGGATTGCAGCATTTGGCAAGTTTAAATTCCAGTCCTTTCAGATTCTGATCGATGACAAGCACATCCTCTTTGGAGGTGACCTCTTCTTGTGTTGTCTGCAAATTATATCCTTCGGCACTGCGATAAACGATCTCATCATGCGTGTCATTCTCCCGTCTCTGCTGTTCGAGGTATTTATCCAGAATATCGTTGACATCCAGTGTCTCATCTGCAATCTTCTGATAAAACTCTGTCACATTTTTGAAGCCCAGACGCTTGATAAGACGCATCATCGTAGCTTCGTCATATTCCATCTTCCGGTTTTTGAACTTCCGTTCCAATGTCTCTTTGGCGAAATCGTGCTGGCGTGCTACCATCTCCTTAAGTGCCTGACGTATCTTGGTGCGGGCTTTGGAAGTCGTCACGATGTTCAGCCAGTCCTGCTTCGGAGTCTGGGTATTCGACGTCATGATTTCCACCTGATCACCGCTGTTCAGTTTCTGCTTTAACTGTACGTTCTTGCCGTTTACTTTTGCTCCGATACACTTGCATCCCAGTTTACTATGAATATGGAAAGCGAAATCGAGTACGGTAGCCCCTTTGGCAAGCTTGAACAAGTCTCCTTTCGGTGTGAATACGAATACTTCATCTTCGTAAAGGTCCATTTTAAACTGGTCCATCACTTTCAAAGAGTCGTTATCTGCATTTTCAAGAGCTTCGCGTACTGAAGTCAGCCATTCGTCCAGTCCTGTTTCACCTTTGATGCCTTTGTATCTCCAGTGTGCGGCGAGTCCCCGTTCTGCGATCTCATCCATTCGCCGGGTACGAATCTGTACTTCCACCCATCTGCCTTCCGGCCCCATCACAGTGATATGCAACGATTCGTAACCGTTGCTTTTCGGAATTGAAAGCCAGTCCCGCAAACGTTTCGGATTGGGCTGATACATATCCGTAACGATAGAGTATACCTGCCAGCATTCCTGCTTCTCTTTAGCCGGGTCCGGTTCGGAATCCAGAATGATACGGATAGCGAACAAGTCATAAATTCCTTCGAACGGAGTCTTCTGCTTCTGAATCTTGTTCCAGATGGAATGAATCGATTTGGTACGTCCTTTGATGTCGAACTTCAATCCGGCTTCCTTTACCTTCTTCTGGATAGGGTCGATAAAGGAGGCGATATACTTATCACGGGAAGCCTTCGTTTCGTTGAGCTTCTCCTTTATATAATAGTAAGTTTCCCGCTGTGTATATTTCAGCGACAAGTCTTCCAGTTCCGATTTCAGCTTGTAAAGTCCCAGCTTGTGTGCCAGCGGAGCATACAGATAAGCTGCTTCGTTCGCCACTTTTACCCGGTCTTCTTCGTTGCCTGTATCCTTGATCTGGCGCATCACGTTCACACGGTCTGCAATCATGATCAGAATGACGCGCATATCTTCGGCAAAAGAGAGCAGGAGATTGCGGAAGTTTTCCGATTCAATCGCCGGACTTTTGGAGTACAGTTCGTTTGTTTTCACCAGTCCTTTGATGATACTGCCTACATCTTCGCCATATTCGGCATTCACATCCTCAATCGACAGGATATGTGCCTTCACGATTTCGTGAAGCATAATGCCGATGAGACACGAACCTTTCATTCCGATTTCTTCGGCTACGATAACCGCCGTTTGTAAATCTCTGATGACGGGATTCATCCCGAAGTTATTGCGTTGCAGCCCGTTACATTGGGCAGCTTTGATAAGATGTTTCTTTAATTTTTGGCAATCCTTCCAGAAAATCGTATCTCCGGCAGATTGCAACAGATGCCTGTAGAGTGAAAAAAGCTCCTTCTTTTCCTCTGATGTAAAAAAGTCGTCCATATTCAATCTTGTTAATTCGACGTAAAATTACTTTTTTTCCCGGTTATTCGGCAAGAAGTAAATAACATTTTGTATTTTTGGGCATCAATTAATAAAAATAGATATTATGATAACGACACAGGACAAAGAGTTGCTTGCCAAGAAAGGCATCACGGAAGCGCAGATAGCAGAACAGCTGGCTTGCTTCCAGACAGGTTTTCCTTATTTGAAACTGGATGCTGCCGCTTCCATAGAAAAAGGCATATTGGCTCCTGACGCAGAAGAACAAAAAGTATATCTGGCTGCATGGGATGCTTATAAAAATACGGATAAGATCATCGTGAAGTTTGTTCCTGCTTCGGGCGCTGCCAGTCGTATGTTCAAGAATCTGTTCGAGTTTCTGTCCGCAGAGTATGACAAACCTACTACAAAGTTTGAGCAGGCATTCTTCGACGGAATCAAGGATTTTGCTTTCTATGACGACTTGAATGTAGCTTGTCAGCGTACAGCCGGAAAAGATATTCCGGGATTGATGGAAGAAGGTAATTACAAAGCTGTAGTAGCTGCCCTTCTCGAAACTGCCGGACTTAACTACGGAGCACTTCCGAAAGGTCTGCTCAAATTCCATAAATATCCCGAAGGTTCACGTACTCCGCTTGAAGAACACCTTGCCGAAGGTGCTATGTATGCAGCCGGAAAGAGTGGCAAAGTCAATGTACACTTCACCGTTTCTACCGAACACCGTGAACTCTTCAAGAAACTGGTGGAAGAGAAAGCCGCGGCATTCGGCAAACGTTATGGAGTAGACTATTACATTACCTTCTCCGAGCAGAAACCGAATACCGATACCATCGCCGCCGATATGGATAACCAACCGTTCCGTGACAACGGCAAACTCCTGTTCCGTCCGGGTGGTCACGGTGCGCTGATCGAGAACCTTAACGATCTCGATGCCGACATTATCTTCATCAAGAATATCGACAACGTAGTACCCGATAAACTGAAAGCCGACACCGTTACTTATAAGAAACTGATTGCCGGCGTACTCGTGTCCTTGCAGAAGAAGGCATTCGAATACCTCGAATTGCTCGACAGTGGAAAGTATACACATGAGCAAATCATGGAAATTCTCCAGTTCCTGCAAAAACAACTTTTCTGCAAGAATCCCGAAACGAAGAACCTCGAAGATGCCGAACTGGTGATCTACCTGAAGAGCAAACTGAACCGTCCGATGCGTGTATGCGGTATGGTGAAGAATGTAGGCGAGCCGGGTGGCGGTCCGTTCCTTGCTTATAACAGCGACGGAACTATCTCCCTGCAAATCCTCGAAAGCTCTCAGATCGATATGAACGATCCTGCCAAAAAGGAAATGTTCGAAAAGGGTACGCACTTCAATCCGGTAGACTTGGTTTGTGCCGTACGTGACTATAAAGGTCACAAGTTCGATCTGGTGAAATATGTAGATAAAGCGACAGGCTTCATCTCTTATAAATCGAAGAACGGAAAAGACCTGAAAGCTCTAGAACTCCCCGGTTTGTGGAATGGTGCTATGAGCGACTGGAATACCGTATTCGTAGAAGTCCCTCTGACCACTTTCAATCCGGTGAAGACAGTGAACGACCTGTTGCGTGAACAGCACCAGTAAGAAGATACCGCGTTTGACTGATGAAATATGTAGTTAGGCACGGATTACGCGGATTACACGGATAAAGAGTTGGGTTCTATATAAAAATAGGATCATAAAAGAAATCCGTGTAATCCGCGTAATCCGTGCCTAAATCTAATTGCAACATAATTTTAAAGAGTGTTTAGGATGAATCAGATAGAAAAGATCATCGACCTTGCTACATGGAACAGAAAAGAGCATTTTGAGCATTTCAGCGCATTCGATGATCCCTTTTTCGGAGTGACGGTCCATGTAGACTGCACCCGTTCTTATGAGGAGGCAAAAGCAAAAGGCGTTTCCTTCTCCCTTTTACTACTACATCGTATTATCACTGCCGCAAGCAAAGTCGAAGAATTCCGTTACCGTATCGAAGGAGACAAAGTGGTCTGCTATGACAGTCTGCTTCCCGAAGCGACGGTAGGGCGTGCCGATCACACGTTCTCTTTTGCCGCCTTTGAGTACGATCCGGATGAACTCACTTTTATTCGCAAGGCAAAAGCCGAAATGGAGAGGCTGCAAGGTACCACCGGGCTCAATAAAGGAGGTACTTTCCATCCCAATGCCATTCATTACTCAGCTGTTCCCTGGCTGGCCTTTACCGACATGAAGCACCCCACAAATATGCGTTCGGGTGATAGTGTCCCCAAAATATCTACCGGAAAATACTTTCGGGAAGGCGAGAAACTGATGCTTCCCATTTCCGTCACTTGTCATCACGGACTGATGGATGGTTATCATGTTGCCAAATTTATTGAAACGCTTGATTTATGAAACTGTCAGGAGGCCCCGGAGACTAATATGTCGACACTATGAGAAACGCGATTGAGAGATGGAAAGCCATCGTTCTTTGTTCCGTTATGTTTTGCCTGCCGGAAGTTGTTCTGGCAGAGCAAGGAACTTCCTGTGACAGTGTACCGCACCCATCCGGATATGCTGAAAACCTTTTGCGCAGCGGAAGTTATTCAAGATATCCGGAACTCACGGAAAACGTGGGAAGTGCCGGAGTATACATCCCGCATCGTTTCATCCATCGTTTGGGGATAGAGGCCCGTCCGCAATATGTATTTCCTACCAATCCTTTCCTGCAAGGAGAGAACGAGCGTTGGAAGCCGGTTCAGGCATCGTTTGCCGCTCATCTGAAGTACTCGTTCAAGTTTCGTCCCAACACTTGTGCCGACCGTATTTACGGTGGAGCTTATCAAGGCGTCGGTGTATCTTTTTCGACTTTTGGCGATAAGAAACAGTTGGGCGATCCTTTCTCTTTCTATGTATTTCAAGGCGCCCGGATCGCTCGTTTCTCCTCCCGTGTCTCGCTCAATTATGAGTGGAATTTCGGTCTGTCCGCCGGATGGAAGCCTTATGACAATTACTATAACACCTATAATGGTGCTGTCGGGTCACGGATGAATGCCTATATCAATGCCGGAGTGTATGTGAATTGGGCGTTTTCCCGTTATTTCGATCTTATAGTCGGAGGTGATTTCACTCATTTCTCCAATGGCAACACTAAATATCCGAATGCGGGAATCAATACTACCGGAGCTAAGATCGGAGTCGTTTACAATTTCAACCGTACGGAAGAAGACCTTTCAAAACCGTTTTGTCAGCCTGTTGTTACCCGTTTTCCCCGTCACATCAGTTATGATGTCGTGCTGTTCGGGTCATGGCGTCGGAAAGGCGTGTGGGTAGGCGAGAAGCAGATAGCGTCTCCCAATGCATATCCGGTTGCCGGATTCAATTTCGCTCCGATGTATAACCTGAGTTATAAGTTGCGTGTAGGTGCTTCGCTGGACGGTGTCTATGATGGCAGTGCCAATGTATACAGAGAAGAATATGGGAGCGGCAGCTCTACCCGTGAGTTTCTGAAACCGGGCATTCAGCACCAATTGGCTTTGGGACTTTCGGCGCGTGCAGAGTATGTGATGCCTTATTTTACGATTGGGGTCGGCATGGGAGCCAATGTGCTCAGTCGTGGAGATATGAGAGGCTTTTATCAGATTCTTGCATTGAAAATAGACATCACCCGCAGCTCCTTCCTTCACATCGGATATAATTTGCAGGACTTCCAGACACCTAACTATCTGATGCTCGGACTCGGTTTCCGTTTTCACAATAAATATCCGAAGGTGCGTCATTAATAAAAAGAAATATACTAATTTTGCATCACTAACATAAAACACTCAAAATAATGAAGAAAATACTGTTGCTCGGTTCCGGAGAATTAGGAAAGGAATTTGTGATCTCTGCACAGCGCAAAGGTCAGTATATCATTGCTTGTGACTCTTATGCCGGAGCACCTGCTATGCAAGTTGCCGATGAATTTGAAATATTCGACATGCTGAACGGTGAAGAATTGGAACGTGTTGTAGAAAAGCATCATCCGGATATCATCGTTCCGGAGATTGAGGCCATCCGTACGGAACGCTTGTATGATTTCGAAAAGGAAGGTATCCAGGTAGTGCCCAGTGCCCGTGCTGTCAACTTTACGATGAACCGTAAGGCAATACGCGACCTTGCCGCTAAGGAACTCGGACTGAAAACAGCCAGATATTTCTATGCCAAGACACTGGACGAGCTGAAAGCGGCAGCCGCTAAAATCGGTTTCCCTTGCGTTGTTAAACCGTTGATGTCTTCTTCCGGCAAAGGACAGTCCCTTGTCAAGAGTGCCGATGAACTTGAACATGCCTGGGAATACGGATGCAGCGGTAGCCGTGGTGATATCCGCGAATTGATTATCGAAGAATTTATCAAGTTCGACAGCGAAATCACTCTGCTTACAGTTACGCAGAAAAACGGACCTACACTGTTCTGTCCTCCCATCGGGCACGTACAGAAAGGGGGAGACTACCGCGAGAGCTTCCAACCGGCACACATCGACCCTGCACATTTGAAAGAAGCCGAAGAAATGGCTGAAAAGGTAACCCGTGCCCTGACAGGTGCCGGACTTTGGGGAGTAGAGTTCTTCCTGAGTCACGAAAACGGGGTCTACTTCTCTGAACTTTCTCCGCGTCCGCATGATACCGGTATGGTAACATTGGCAGGAACACAGAACCTGAATGAGTTTGAACTTCACCTGCGCGCCGTGCTCGGTTTGCCTATCCCCGGCATCAAGCAGGAACGGATCGGTGCAAGTGCCGTCATCCTTTCTCCGATTGCGAGCCAGGAACGTCCCCAATATCGTGGCATGGAAGAAGTAACGAAAGAAGAAGACACTTATCTGCGCATCTTCGGCAAACCGTTTACCCGTGTCAACCGCCGTATGGGAGTCGTGCTTTGCTATGCGCCGCTGAACGCCGATCTGGATGCGTTGCGTGATAAAGCGAAACGAATTGCGGGGAAGGTAGAAGTATACTAAATAAAACAAACAAGAGTGAGTCAAAAGCAAAATTCACTATCCTTTTGCTTTTGATTCTCTTTCTTATTATATTCCTTTATATAGCTAATAATGAAAAACATGAAAGAGACTAAACTATTAGCAGTTACTGCTATTCTATTACTGACTTCCTGTTCGCCTAAAGTGGTCACTCATATTGTAAGAACCTATCCGAATCCCGTTCCGGCAGATTCGGTTTATGTCATCGAACCGGGAGATACAGTTCCCAACACAGCCGAAACACTCGGAAGTGTTTCTGTTGTAGACCGGGGTACATCTAGAAATTGCCGATACGATCAAGTGCTGCGTCTGGCACAAGAAGCCACCGGAAAGAACGGTGGAAACGGGCTCGCCATTACCGAACATGTGAAACCTTCTTTTTGGGGAAGTTCCTGCCATCAAATCAACGCTTTAATGCTTCACCTGACGGATACGAAGGTGAATGCTACCGAAGGAAATCCTGTGCAAGACATGATCGATCTTGGCCGGGTGGCTGTGAGAGAAGAAAAGGAAAAGCGGAGAGCACCCGCCAACACGTTCGAAGCGAGCTTCGGGTATGGTTGGGTGACCAGCAAGATGTACGATGTCAACGGTGCGGCCTTAGACTCGAAAGGAGGAATCGAGTGGAAGCTCGGCTACGAATATACGTGGAGCAACGGTATGGGAATCGGACTGCAATATTCCGGTTTCAGAAAGTCTTTTTCCGATGGAGGAGACATGACGCTTTCTTATATAGCTCCGGAGTGGGTAGGCCGCTCGAAGTTCGACAGATGGATCTTAAAATCGGGGCTTGGAATAGGTGTTTTCCTTTATCATGATCCCCTCTACAATGCTGCCGGATTCGGTTTTCATGCCATGGTGGGAGTGGAGTATATGCTTTCCGCCAATTGGGGGCTCGGTCTGACCCTGAACGGGGTTAGCGGCAGTATGCCCAAGCAGGACTGGATGCTGCTGAAAGAAGATGAACGTTGTGGAATCACCCGCTTTAATCTGCTGGGCGGGTTGCGTTACTACTTCTGAATCTAACTCCTTTTTTCAGGAAGAATATCAACGTTTATACTGTACTTGGATATAAAAAAAGAGAGAGGGCAGAAGTCTGAAACTGCATCCTCTCTCTCACGTTTATAACATTGTTATTTCTCTGGTCTTACAGATTGATCGCATTACCGCCCAACGCTCCCAGCACTGCCGAAGCCACTGCGATGACTACTTTCAAAATGGTATCCCAAAGGGATCTCTTGACTGCCATAACTTTACACACCTCCTTTCCGACTCTTAAAATGATTGATTACTAAGTGAATCATTACTAAATGCTTGGTTGCTCCTGAAAACTTTCCTCCTTTACCTCAAAGCATGGACACGCTTTGATCCACTCTTCCGGTTCGATCTCTCCATTCCCGTTACGGTCCGGTGACAAGTCACGATGACCGCACACCCGGCAACCGGGAAATTTCGCTTGCAACTGATGCACCAGCAGCCGGAGTGCTGCCCGCTGTTCCGGCGTCCGGGTATCTGCCGGGCGTCCCCGGCAGTCCAGCCCGCCTTCGTAGCAAATTCCGATACTCTCCGCATTAAATCCGCGTACATGCGCTCCGATTCGCTCAATAGGGCGGGTGAGAAGTGTTGTGCCGTCCTTGCGGATATAGTAGTGATAGCCTGTTCCGTTGAAACCACGGCGGCGGTGCATCGTGTCCAGATCAAAGGCTGTCAGTTCCTTGTCTTCACGGGTGGCGGAACAGTGAATCACGATCAGACTGATCTTTCTCATGCCTGTTGTACGGTTCATGACCTGCTGCCGCTATACGGTTGGGTCCGGAGCTTCCTCGTCGCCTCCGCCACCTTCGTTTCCACCGCCGCCGGGTTTGTTGTCTTCGCCTGATCCGTCACCTTTCTTCTTTTTCGGAGCTTCGAGGTCGAGAAACTCGATCTTGTCACCGGCACGGGTGGACGTCAGGTTGGGACGGACGCTGCTGGAAGGACGGAAGTTGATTTGTATAGACTTGATATTCTTCACCGTACAGTCTTCTTTGGTGGTTGCTCCCGACGTATGGGCAGAGAGGCTGAATACGCCGAAGTCTCTGATATTAACTGATTTTCCGTCGAAGAGCGCCGCCCGCATTGCTTCCACATAGTTGGTCAGTACGCTTTGGATATCGCCCAGAGAGAGGGAACTCTTGTCTTTCATGATGTAGGCGATGCTGTCGAGGTCTACACTTTGCCCCATCGTCACCAGTTGGGGGTGGTACTTCAGCACCCCGTCAATTTTTCTCGGGTCTTTGCGACCCACTCTTTTAAATGGTATTGCCATGATGATAAATTAAAGTTTATAAATTAATGATTACAGATTGTTGTTTTGACAATCAGTGTCGGGAGAGAGAATGAGCTCTGTTTCTTTCTTTCGATGTGTCAAAGATACTCTGATTTTCCGGGGTAGTTGTATGTACTTTATCGTACTTTGTGTTACTTTTATACAGATCGTATTTACTTTGTTTTCAATTGATTTTATTTTACTTGTTTCCTTGTGTGCGCGAATATGTTTTAGTATATTTGGAGTACGAAAGAACTTAATAACAACGATATGAAAACAGAAAGAGAAGAGGCGGAAGAGAAGCCGTTTGTCATTCGTCCGTATTTGAAGTCGGAGCTGGCTCATAAATACAATCCACATTTGCCATTGATTTATGCCATGCAGAAACTACGGGGATGGATCAGGAATAATAAAGAACTTAATGATGCCATGTATAGCGGTGGGGAAGGGAAAAACGATCATGCTTATAGTACCAGGCAGGTCAGGCTGATCGTGAAGTTTCTCGATGAGCCGTGAATTTGTTTTTCGATGAGTCATCCGTCTGCAAGGAGGAAAATAAATTAGCTATTAGCATATTTCGATTAGCTATTAGCTAATTTGTTTTTGCTAATAGCTAATCCTGATTTGCTGATAGGGCTTATTTCAAAGTCCAGTAAAGTCCGGAAAATCCATATTAGATTTTCAGAATATACGAACCGTGAGCTAATTTGCTGATTCTCCCTGCTTTAATGCCTTTGTTTAATAAGTAATAAACGGTGCTTCTTGAGAGGTTCAATTCCTCTCCCGAAGTACATGCTTCTTGGGCTGAAAAACTCTTTTTGAGTTTCGCCAGAAGTCGCGAGAGATTATCGGGCGATTGTAGCGGTTTTGTATCTTCGGCAGAGCTTTTTACCGAAGTACTGACCAGTTTGCTATGTTCGAAGCAACACAGCACGATGGCGAGCGCCGCTTTGAAATGCTCGTCCGAGCAGTATATTTCGGGCACTTCCATTCTCATGGTTGCTTTGTCGATGGCGGAGAAAATGCAGCAGATGCGTGCCGTTATCACTCCATAACGTTTCACCACACCCAGCAGGTCATCATTACCTAGCAGGTCCGTATCTTTGAGCAGTTGTGTGAAAACCCGGTTGAACTCTCTTTTCTGTGTATCTGTCAGCTTTACTTCCGTAGGAGAATCTTTCAGGAATAAAGCCATCTGTGCGAAGCGCATGGACAACTCGTTAAAGAGATCGTCTGCACGCACCTTTTCCTCTGCAAACACATCCTGCCATGCCGCCGGAAGTCTGAAGGTATTGATCAGAAAGCGGTTGTACAGTCCTGTCTCCATGGTTGGGATGAATAGAATGAGACTGGAGGGAGTGCCGGTGAGAAAAGCCGACAGGGAGGGATATTCGACTTTCAGCGGATGTCGTCCGTTGATCTTGTAAGACGAACTGATCAGCTCGTGCTCGAATGCCTTGCAGAGGATGTCGTCGAAGTGCCCGTAATCTTGGTTGCGGGCTGTGCTGACGCTGCTGGCTTCGGTACTGGTGAGCAGGGAAGAACAACTTTGGTTGTTGATGAGGTGAGTGATGAGCTGCGCCCGGCTGATGTCGGCAGGGATAAGCGGAAATGCCAGCTTCGGTTCCTCCGGTTCGTCCGGCAGGTTAGTGGCGGCAGTATTCTTTTTGCGTGCCGCCTGCAAGGAGAGGGTGTAGTCTCTGAGTGCTTTCTTGTATTCCTTTTCGATCTTCAGGCTTTGCTTCTCCCAATACTCACAGTAGTGCTTGTGCAGGCGGATTCCGTAGCCGATGAGATTCTTGTTGGCACCGGAGGAAGCTACGACGATGCAGTAGATGTTCGGCTGATAATTTCGTCGGTTGTAGCGGATGTTTACGCTGGGGAGCATACTGCTTATAGTGGTAATGCATGACAACAATAGTCCGTCCCTTTCACGCTCGTCTCTTGCGATGGAGACGCACTCTTTAAAGATGGCGGGAATGAAATCGTAAATTTCGCCAGGAAAGGTCGGAGTATGTTCTCTGAGCTCTTCTCCGATGATTTCATCCTCCTTTTCTGCCGGATTTTCGTTTTCTGAAAATCCTATAGGGGACTTTTGGACTTTACTGGAATTTGACGGAGGATTTTCGAAACTTTCCGTCTCTTCCGCAGTCATTACATTCTGGTAAGCTGATTTTACAGTACGTGCGATTTCGGATTCGCGGAAGTTGTCTTCTTCCAGGGTGCGAACCAATTCGGTGGTCAGTTCGTTACGTTCGATGCCGCGTTTGCAGGCAGCGCAACTGAGCCGGAAAACGGTTCCGTTCCGGTCGCCCGTTGCGGCAGGGTAGAGGGTGAGGTATGACTGTACGAAGGGAACGGCAGAAATCCGGTTGCCCGCCTTTGCAGGCGGATGTCCGTTGGAGAAAGAGACGGGAGTGTAGGTGGTGTCAGAACTGGAAGTGTCGGGAGTGTGGGTGATGCGTGGAGTGAGCGCACCGTTCGGCAGAAAGCCGTTGACGGCCTTTGCGTCACCGTTGTAGTATGCTTCCGGGTCGTAGGAACCGAAACAAGGATGAGTGATATCCTTGCATTTTCCGTCAGTCTCTACACCGAGAACGATGGAAACGAGCTTTGCCGTTGCTTCGTAAATGGCAGGATAATCATTTGCTCCGTCGATTTCTATACGAATAAACAGCTTTACCCCACGTCCGGAAATGCTGATAAACGCTCCCAGCACATATTCGAGCAGGCAGGCACGTACGAAAATATCCTTTGTCTGTTCGTCCGTATGGTCGATGTCGATGCAGAGTGCGAGTGATAGGGAGGTAAGGTTGTTTTTTGCGTGTCCCTTGTGGCATACGCCTGCGGGGATGACGCATGCCATGCTGTCTTTGATGGTTTGTGCATCGTGTTTGCGGTCTTTTGCCAAACAATTGCGGTGGCCTTCTACGGGCACTTTCCAATATCCGTTGCGCACCATTGCGAAAAAATCTTCTATGGAAATAGCTGTGGAAGATTTACTCCAAGTGTTGGTAAACAGTGACACTTGGTACATGAACTTTCTCATTTAAAATCAAATATTTTAGTTGCCGGAAGCGGGTGGTGTAGTTATCACGGGCTTCCGGCTGCAAAAATACAACTTTCGTTTTTCTTACCACATCGACTATTTTGACTGTTCTCTATTCCAATCGTCCCATTGGTCTTTCACCATTTCCTCCAGTTTTCCCAGACAGCTCTTGTAGGCTATGGCATGCTTCGGAGAGCGTTCGTCGCGGATTTCGATGCAATGGAACAGCCGTTTCAGCAAGTCCGGACAGCGTGGCATCAACGGTATCTGTTTGATGATCCGTTCTTCTTTGTTGCACTCTTTGATGTCTTTCTCCTGTACGGATTTCCAAATAAACTGTTGCTTGAAAATTTCTTTTGCAAGTGCTTCAAGTAATTCATTTTGAGTAAATAAGATGGGGAATCCGGATAGGTGACATTGAGAGATATCATCTGCTGTCAACGGATTACCTGCTTCATCTACCATCGTTACGTTTAACGTAAAGTTGCCGATTTTTTCGGCAAAAGCCAAAAGGTTTTTTTTACCATAATTTTTAGGATTAATAACGCTGCAAATTTCTTCTTTTTTTATCACATAGAATACTTTATGCTTATTTATCTTCTTCCATTTCTTCCCAATGCGGCAAAATTCTTGAAGTAACGTACCCTCTTGCCGGCTTGCCATACATACAACAGCACATGGTTTAAATTAGCTTTCCCCAAATGCACTTTTTATCTTTGTTAAGGAAGAATAGAAAAAAGAGAAGAGGAAGACTGAAATCGTTTACTGTCAGGAAAGCTTCGTGAATGGCTGTTTTTCTTTTGTGCTCGAACACAAAACTAGTTGTCTGCGCTACTATTTTATCTCTTCTATAAGTGTTTGAATATAACCGTTGAAGAAGAAAACTAAGGGGTAAAATGTAGTTTTCTGATATTTTATAAGTAACAGTCGTGTTTTTCTGTGTAATCGTAATTGAAACAGGTCTGTATTGGTGTGTTTGTAGCCATTGTTGGTCTAATAAGTGTTATTGAACGACAAATAATGAAAAAGGAAGAACAACGATGCCAATTTGTTTCTACATTTGCGCAGTTGTTTATTTAACCATTTCTTTGAAACGCCTGCAAAGCGGTTGTAGAATGCCTGTAAAACATCTGTAAAACGTGGAAAGCAGTTGTAAAAAAGAAAATGTTAAAAAGAAATAGGGCGTGATTGAACAAAAGCTAAATTTAACTGTTTAGTATAATAGATTAAAGTAGATAAAACGCGAAACGTTCCTTGTCATGCTACTAAATTCGATAGGAAAAGAAAGAATAATATAAATAAAGATTGCTTATGTCACAGATTATCGGACATATCTCACAGGTAATCGGTCCTGTGGTTGACGTGTACTTTGAAGGCTCGGATGCAGAGTTAATGCTGCCAAGCATTCACGACGCACTGGAGATAAAGAGGCCAAACGGCAAAATACTGGTTGTAGAAGTTCAGCAACACATCGGCGAAAATACGGTTCGTACCGTGGCTATGGACAGTACCGACGGACTACAGCGCGGCATGAAGGTGTATCCCACCGGAGGCCCGATCACGATGCCGATAGGCGAACAGATTAAAGGACGACTGATGAACGTAGTGGGTGACTCTATCGACGGCATGAAGGCTCTCGATCGTACAGGTGCCTATTCCATCCACCGTGACCCTCCCAAATTTGAAGATTTGACAACTGTGCAAGAAGTACTCTTCACTGGTATCAAAGTAATCGACCTGCTCGAACCGTATGCCAAAGGTGGTAAAATCGGACTCTTTGGCGGTGCCGGTGTAGGAAAGACAGTGCTTATCCAGGAACTTATCAATAATATTGCCAAGAAACATAACGGATTCTCCGTATTTGCCGGAGTAGGCGAGCGTACCCGTGAAGGTAACGACTTGCTGCGTGAAATGATCGAGTCGGGCGTTATCCGCTACGGCGAGGCTTTCAAGGAAAGTATGGAGAAGGGAGACTGGGATCTTTCAAAAGTAGACTATAACGAACTGGAAAAGTCGCAGGTATCCTTGATTTTCGGTCAGATGAACGAACCTCCGGGCGCACGTGCTTCTGTGGCATTGTCCGGACTGACGGTGGCGGAGTCTTTCCGTGATGCCGGTAAGGAGGGCGAGAAACGTGATATCCTGTTCTTTATTGATAATATTTTCCGTTTCACGCAGGCAGGTTCGGAAGTTTCGGCTCTGTTGGGACGTATGCCTTCCGCCGTTGGTTATCAGCCGACGCTTGCCACGGAAATGGGTGCGATGCAGGAACGTATCACTTCTACCCGAAAAGGCTCTATCACCTCCGTACAGGCGGTGTACGTGCCTGCGGACGACTTGACGGACCCTGCTCCTGCAACGACTTTCAGCCATCTGGACGCGACTACCGTGCTCGACCGTAAGATTACGGAGCTGGGTATTTATCCGGCTGTCGACCCGTTGGCTTCTACCTCCCGTATCCTCGACCCGCACATCGTGGGACAGGAACACTACGATGTGGCGCAGCGTGTGAAACAGATCTTGCAGCGCAACAAGGAATTGCAGGATATTATCTCTATTCTCGGTATGGAGGAACTTTCGGAAGAAGACAAGCTGGTAGTGAACCGTGCGCGCCGTGTGCAGCGTTTCCTTTCACAGCCGTTTGCCGTTGCCGAGCAGTTTACAGGCGTTCCGGGTGTGATGGTAGGTATCGAAGATACGATCAAAGGATTCAGAATGATTCTCGACGGTGAAGTAGACTACCTCCCCGAACAGGCATTCCTGAATGTAGGTACCATTGAAGAAGCGATAGAGAAAGGCAAGAAATTGCTGGAACAAGCGAAAAAATAAAAAAAGAATAGGATGAAAGAACTGCATTTGAGTATCGTATCGCCCGAAAAGAGCGTATTCGACGGAGAAGTGAAGATTGTCACACTGCCGGGAACGGTAGGATCGTTTTCTATCCTGCCGGGACATGCGCCTATCGTTTCATCGCTGAAAGCGGGAACGTTGGCTTATACTACGATGGACGACGAGGAGCATACACTGGATATTCAGGGTGGTTTTGTAGAAATGAGTGACGGGGCGGCTTCGGTGTGCGTCTCGTAGCGAAAAGACGAGATAGATTATACGTACAGCAGAAAAACACAATGACATGGTGAACATTAGTAAGACTAAACGGAATTTTATCGGGCTGAATACGCTGTTTGCAATACTGAGCGGAGCGGCGGGTGCACTGATCTTGCATATTGCCCTGCCGGGGCATTATTTCGGAGGATATCCGTTTATACCGGTTTATTTCTATATTTTCGGTTTGTTCAGTATTTATATGTTCGATGCGTGTCGGCGGCATGCTCCGCAGAAGATGTTGCTGCTCTATCTGGCCATGAAAATGATGAAGATGATTCTTTCGCTGATTCTGCTGCTGATCTATTGTCTGGCAGTGCGCGAAGAAGCCAGAGCTTTCTTGCTGACATTTATCTCGTTCTATCTGCTGTATCTGATATATGAAACGTGGTTCTTCTTCTCCTTTGAAGTGAACCTGAAACGGAAAAAGAAAAATAAGAATAAAAATGAAACAGTTGCGTAACATAGTAGCTCCGATATTTCTGCTCTGCCTGATGGCGGTAGCCAGTCTGCCGGCCTTAGCACAGGAACAGCAGGAAGATGTGACCCCGCAGGAGCAGAAGGAGAATACGGTCAATGTAAAAGAGATCGTGTTCGGACATATTGGCGACTCATACGAATGGCATATCACAACGTGGGGTAAAACGCACATTACTATACCATTACCTATCATTGTTTATAGTTCTGCTACAGGTTGGCACACGTTCCTTTCTTCCCGTCTTGCTGAGAATGGCGGCACGTATGAAGGGCTTTCCATTGCTCCCGAAGGAAGTAAGTATGAAGGCAAGCTGGTAGAGTACAATGCAGCCGGAGAGCAGGTTCGCCCGTGGGATATTTCCATAACGAAAGTGACGTTTGCTCTGTTGTTCAACAGTGTGCTATTGCTGGTAATTGTGCTGAGTGTGGCGCACTGGTACAGGAAACGTCCGCAGGGGGCATTGGCGCCGGGCGGCTTCATCGGATTCATGGAAATGTTTATCATGATGGTGAACGACGATATCATCAAGAGCTGTGTCGGACCCAACTACCGGAAGTTCGCTCCGTATCTGCTGACTGCGTTTTTCTTCATTTTCATTAATAACATCATGGGGTTGATTCCGTTCTTCCCCGGAGGTGCGAACGTGACGGGAAACATTGCGATCACGATGGTGCTTGCTATCTGTACCTTCCTTGCAGTCAATATCTTCGGAACCAAGCATTACTGGAAAGATATCTTCTGGCCGGATGTGCCTTGGTGGCTGAAAGTGCCTGTACCGATGATGCCTTTCATCGAGTTCTTCGGCATCTTCACCAAACCGTTTGCCTTGATGATCCGTCTCTTTGCCAATATGCTGGCGGGACACATGGCTATGCTGGTACTGACTTGCCTGATCTTTATATCGGCAAGCATGGGACCTGCGCTCAACGGTACGCTGACGGTGGCTTCCGTCCTGTTCAACATCTTTATGAACGCGCTTGAACTGTTGGTAGCTTTCATCCAGGCATACGTATTTACCATGCTTTCGGCAGTGTTTATCGGACTGGCACAGGAAGGCGCAAAGGTGAAGGCAGAGGATCAATGAACTGAATAAAAAAGAATAGAATGCGATGAATACGTAAAACATACGATTTACGGAACAAACGCGAATAGAGAGCAAATAAATAAACGAGAAAATAAACCATTTTAAAACTGAAAATTATGTTACTATCAGTATTGTTACAAGCCACTGCAGCAGCAGTAGGAGTAAGTAAATTAGGTGCAGCTATCGGTGCAGGTCTTGCAGTAATCGGAGCTGGTTTGGGTATTGGTAAGATTGGTGGTTCGGCTATGGAAGCTATCGCACGCCAGCCGGAAGCCTCGGGTGACATCCGTATGAATATGATTATCGCCGCCGCCTTGATCGAAGGTGTGGCTTTGTTGGCGGTAGTGGTATGTCTGTTGGTGTTCTTCCTCTAATGGATTTCAGTGCTGAAATGTTCAGCTGCGAAATCGTAAATTGTAATTTGTAAAATTGTAAATAAAATTATGTCATTACTATTACCTGATAGTGGCCTGTTGTTCTGGATGTTTGTCGCATTCGGGGTTGTGTTCGTGATATTGGCAAAATACGGTTTTCCCATCATCATCAAGATGGTGGAAGGCCGTAAAACCTATATCGATCAGTCCTTGGAGGTGGCAAGAGAAGCCAACGCCCAGTTAGCTCATTTGAAGGAGGAGGGCGAGGCGCTTGTGGCTGCTGCCAACAAGGAACAAGGACGGATCTTGAAGGAAGCAATGGAAGAACGTGACAAGATTGTTCATGAGGCCCGTAAGCAAGCAGAGATAGCTGCGCAAAAGGAGCTTGACGCAGTGAAACAACAAATCCAGATAGAGAAAGACGAAGCTATCCGTGACATCCGTCGCCAGGTAGCCGTGCTTTCTGTCGATATCGCCGAGAAGGTGCTCCGTAAGAACCTTCAGGACAAAGAATCCCAGATGGGTATGATCGACCGGATGCTGGATGAAGTATTAACCCCTAATAAGAACTAAGTAAAATGGAAGTCGGAGTACTCTCAATGCGATATGCCAAAGCGATGATCGAATACGCGCAGGAGAAAGGTGTGGAGGATAGACTCTACAACGAGTTCTTCATATTATCTCACAGCTTTCGTACCCAGCCGGGTTTGCGTGAGGCGCTTGATAATCCTGTCATCTCAATGAAGGATAAGTTGGTACTGGTATGTACGGCTGCCGACGGTGACGGTAAATCAAGCAGAGAGTTTATCCGTTTCATTACGCTGGTTCTGCGAAACAGGCGCGAAGGCTATTTACAGTTTATCAGCCTGATGTACCTGGACCTCTACCGGAAACTGAAACACATCGGAGTAGGCAAGCTGATTACGGCTGTCCGGGTGGACAAGGAGACGGAAAACCGCATCCGTTCCGCAGCAGCGCATATTCTGCATGCCCAGATGGAACTGGAGACTGTGATTGATCCCTCGATAGAAGGGGGCTTCATCTTCGATATCAACGATTATCGGCTTGATGCAAGCATTGCTACGCAGTTGAAACGAGTGAAACAACAGTTTATTGATAAGAATAGGAGAATTGTATAATGTCTGAAAATATAAGAGTAAGCGAAGTATCCGATATATTGCGCAAGCAGCTCGAAGGAATCAATACCAACGTGCAGCTTGACGAGATCGGTACGGTGCTCCAGGTGAGCGACGGAGTGGTACGTATCTACGGATTGCGGAATGCCGAAGCCAACGAATTGCTGGAGTTTGACAACGGCATTAAAGCCATTGTGATGAACCTCGAAGAGGACAACGTGGGTGCCGTTTTGCTGGGTCCTACCGACAGAATCAAGGAAGGCTTTATTGTAAAACGTACCAAGCGCATCGCCTCTATCCGTGTGGGCGAAGGTATGCTGGGACGTGTTATCGACCCGTTGGGAGAACCGCTCGACGGAAAAGGGCTGATTGGTGGTGAGCTGTACGAAATGCCGTTGGAGCGTAAAGCGCCGGGAGTGATTTACCGTCAGCCGGTGAACCAGCCTTTACAAACCGGTTTGAAGGCAGTAGACGCCATGATCCCTATCGGACGCGGACAGCGTGAGCTGATTATCGGTGACCGTCAGACAGGAAAGACCTCGATCGCGATTGATACGATTATCAATCAGCGCAATAACTTCTTGGCAGGCGATCCGGTGTACTGTATCTATGTGGCTATCGGTCAGAAAGGATCTACGGTCGCTTCTATCGTCAATACGCTCCGCGAGTACGGTGCGATGGATTACACGATTGTGGTGGCTGCTACGGCAGGTGATCCGGCTGCATTGCAGTATTATGCACCGTTTGCAGGTGCTGCCATCGGTGAATATTTCCGTGATACCGGTCGGCATGCGCTGGTGGTGTATGACGACCTTTCAAAGCAGGCTGTTGCCTATCGGGAAGTTTCGTTGATTCTTCGCCGTCCGTCCGGACGTGAAGCGTATCCGGGTGATATCTTCTACCTGCACTCCCGTCTGTTGGAGCGTGCGGCAAAGATTATCAAGGAAGAGGATGTGGCGCGCGAGATGAACGATCTTCCGGAGAGTTTGAAAAGCATCGTGAAGGGCGGTGGTTCACTTACGGCTCTGCCTATCATCGAGACACAGGCAGGAGACGTTTCGGCATATATCCCTACAAACGTGATTTCGATCACCGACGGACAGATATTCCTCGAAACGGACTTGTTCAATCAAGGTGTCCGTCCGGCTATCAACGTCGGTATCTCTGTATCCCGTGTAGGTGGTAACGCCCAGATCAAGGCAATGAAGAAGGTGGCCGGAACATTGAAGATGGATCAGGCGCAGTATCGTGAACTGGAAGCTTTCTCCAAATTCAGCAGTGATATGGACCCTATTACGGCAATGACCATCGATAAGGGACGTAAGAACGCTCAGTTGCTTATTCAGCCCCAATACAGCCCGATGCCGGTGGAACAACAGATTGCTATCCTGTATTGTGGTACGCACGGTCTGCTCCACGATGTTCCTTTGGAAAACGTACAGGACTTCGAACGCAGCTTCATCGAATCTCTGCAACTCAACCATCAGGAAGATGTACTGGATGTTTTGAGAACCGGTGTGATAGACGATAACGTGACCAAGGCTATCGAGGAGACTGCCGCTATGGTTGCCAAACAATATTTATAGAAATGAAGAATGAAGAATTAAGAATGAAGAATGGGCTGCGCTGTCAAAGCGTTGCCATCTTCCTCTTTATTCTTTTCGGTCAGTACCCAAATGGGTACTGCACGGTAAATTCTTCATTCCTCATTCTTCATTCTTAATTTAAAAAGTTATGGCTTCACTGAAAGAAGTAAAAACCAGAATAAATTCGGTAAAGAGTACCCGAAAAATCACTTCAGCAATGAAGATGGTGGCTTCTGCCAAACTACATAAGGCACAAGGAGCCATTGAGAATATGTTGCCTTATCAAAGGAAGCTGAACAAGATTTTGACCAACTTCCTGAGTGCGGATCTTCCCATTGAATCTCCTTACATAAAGGCAAGGGAAGTGAAGCGGGTGGCAATTGTTGCCTTTTCTTCGAATACATCGCTCTGTGGTGCTTTTAATGCGAATGTCATTAAGATGTTGCTACAAACGGTTGGTGAGTTCCGTACATTGGGACAGGACAATATTCTGATATTCCCGGTAGGAAAGAAGGTGGATGAAGCAGCGAAACGTCTGGGATTCCAACCACAGGAAACTTCTGCGACGCTTTCTGACAAACCTTCGTATCAGGAGGCTTCCGAGTTGGCACATCGCCTCATGAAAATGTACATCGCCGGAGAAATAGATCGGGTGGAGCTGATTTATCATCACTTCAAATCAATGGGTGTACAGATTCTGCTTCGCGAAACTTATTTGCCTATCGACCTGACACACCTAGTGGACGGGGAAGAGAAGGAAAAAGAAGAAGAAGTACAAGGAGGAGAAATAGCGAATGATTACATCATCGAGCCCTCTGCGGAAGAACTGATCGCTAACTTGATTCCGACGGTATTGAGCCAGAAACTCTTTACGGCTGCTGTAGATTCAAACGCTTCGGAACATGCTGCACGTACATTGGCCATGCAAGTGGCTACGGACAATGCGAACGAGCTGATTCAAGATTTGACGAAGCAATATAATAAGAGTCGTCAGCAGGCCATTACAAACGAATTGTTGGATATTGTGGGTGGTTCTATGCAGTAAATGTCTGTTGCATGATAATACTATTTTCGGAATCAGTATTCCGTTTTTAATATTTGTGAGGCTGGCAGTGAAATAATCTATATATTTGGAAGTTCCAAGTCTTAATAGCTAACAAAACAAATATATAGATTATGACACACAAGCGATTGTTTAACATTTCAAGTGTTATTGCTACAGCGGCATTTATTAGTGGGCTCTTGGCAGGATGTATGGAGAAAGATTTATATGATCCTAATTATGGGAAAGACCCTGTACCGGACCCTGGCGAATATTTCGGATTTGAAACACGTGGCGATGTGAAGCTTTCCGTAAATTATGACTTACCGGGACTCATTGCACTTCTTGAAGTATATGATGAAGATCCGATGGAAACAGTGGATAATGAATCGGTTAAAAAAGAAGGAATCGAAGCTTTATTCAAAATCTACACAGACAAAAACGGAAAGTATGAAGGAAAAATGAATATTCCGACTTCCGTAGAAAGTATTTATTTGTATACATCAAGTTGGGGAGTACCCCGATGCGTAAAACTGGACTTGAAAGACGGCTTGGCAAGTCTGGATATGAGTAAAATCACCTCTCCATCTGCTAATACAAAGGCAGTAACCCGCTCCTATAATTTTTCAAAAGGTAGTGTACCGTATACTATCAATTCCAGTGCAAATTTATACTCATTGTGTAAGTGGGGAAATTGCGGATTGCTTTCTTACATTGTTGATCAATCGCATCAGTATATTGATGATAATCCCAATCCCGGTTATATTACTCACATAGGAAAGGTAGGGGCTGAAGATATTGGCGTTTTCACCAAACGTATGATGCAATTCTTTGGAAATAGTGCGGATAACTCGGAACTGGTCAGGGAATCCGGAGTGTCAAACAGGCTGTTAAAGGGAAAGTGGGTACCTATACGATAACCAGAACGTTCGACAAGGCTTCTTTCAATAAAGAGAATCTGAAGGTGTATAATCCGTATATTATCGTAGGATATGCTGCAAATCAGAAGAACCGGACGGAAGTGCATTTGCCCAAGCATGAGGCAACAGCTTATGCTGACGCATCGCTTATCGGTTCTGGTAATGATGCTTATTACATTGATAGTGAAGGAGCTTATCCATTTGCTATTGATATTCCGATGTCGGATTTCGTTCCGGTAACGGAGACACATAATATTGATACGGAATACCCTTATTTCAAAGATTGGGCCGACTCTGGAGGTGCGAAACATACGAATTGGTATAAGGAATATCGGTCTCCCCAAAAATAAGAAAATAACTTTAATATAACTGTGACACGACTTTGTGTTCTTATTTGATCCGGTCCTGGTTTTCTTCAAGCGAGAAGAAGCCGGGACTATTTTTTGTTTGTCTGTCCAACATAATTATTCTTTATAGTTAAGAATGCGAATTGGATATATTTCTTACTGACTCTTTGTTTTCTTTATGTTCAGTTTCGGTGGTTGGAATCTATTCAGTACCTTTACCGAAAATTTTAGGAGACATGGAAAATAATCCGGAACTACAACTTGCTTGGCAGTTCATTGAAAATACAGGCACACATCTGTTTCTTACCGGAAAAGCCGGAACTGGAAAAACTACATTTCTAAAACGACTGAGAGAACATACACCCAAACGTATGGTCGTATTGGCTCCCACAGGGATTGCAGCTATCAATGCTGGAGGGGTAACGATTCATTCTTTTTTTCAGTTGTCTTTTGCGCCGTTTGTGCCGGAAACGACTTTCAATTCTGCCCAGATGCACTACCGTTTCAGCAAAGAGAAACGGAATATTATCCGCAGCATGGATCTGCTTGTCATCGATGAGATCAGTATGGTACGTGCAGATTTGCTGGATGCTGTGGATGCGGCTTTACGTCGTTATCGTGACCGTGAAAAGCCCTTTGGTGGGGTGCAGCTATTGATGATCGGAGACTTGCAGCAGCTGGCACCTGTGGTGAAAGACAGTGAGTGGGAGTTGCTGAAGAATCACTATGAGACACCTTACTTCTTTGCCAGCCGTGCATTGAGAGAGACAGTATATATGACGATTGAACTGAAAAAAGTATATCGTCAGAGTGATACTTTCTTCCTTTCTTTACTGAATAAGATACGCGAGAATAAAGCGGATGATGAAGTGTTGAATGAACTGAACCGCCGTTATCAGCCCGGCTTCCATCCCCGGAAGGAGGAAGGCTATATCCGGCTGACAACGCATAACTATCAGGCACAACAGGTGAATGACCGTGAACTGGCATCTTTGCCCGGACGGGCTTATAGCTTTCGGGCTGAGGTAGAGGGAAATTTCCCGGAGTACTCGTATCCTGCTGACGAAGTGCTGACCATCAAGGAAGGTGCACAGATTATGTTCCTCAAAAACGATGTTTCGTCGGAAAAACGATATTATAACGGTATGATTGGCGAAGTGGTAAGCGTAGATGCAAAGGGGATGACTGTATGCGGAAAAGATAGTACGTATGTTTTTCAGTTGCTGCCCGAAGAATGGGGGAATTATAAATATGTGCTGAACGAAGATACAAAGGAAATTACGGAAGAAATAGAAGGAGTATTCCGGCAATATCCCATCCGTCTGGCATGGGCTATCACTATTCATAAAAGTCAGGGCTTGACGTTTGAACGGGCCATCATTGACGCCCGTAACTCTTTTGCACATGGCCAAACGTATGTAGCGTTGAGCCGTTGCAAGACCTTGGAAGGAATGGTACTGGAAACTCCTTTGCGCAGAGAAGCGATAATCAGTGACCGTATTGTAGATGATTTTACGAAGAATGTGGAACAGAATAAACCGGGAAGCAAGCAACTGAATGATATGCAGAAAGCATATTTTTATGATTTGCTGAGTGATTTGTTTAACTTTTATTCATTGGATCAGGCATACAAGCGATTGCTCCGTTTAATGGATGAGGACCTTTATAAACTTTATCCGAAGCAGCTTGCCGAATATAAAGCATTGGCTTCTCACGTGAAGGAAAGAGTAGTGGAGGTTTCCCAGCGTTTCCGCAATCAGTATACGCGTCTGATCAATGAAGGGGAGGATTATGCGACAAATCAGGAATTGCAGCAGCGGATTTGCTCGGGAGCTGCCTACTTCCGTAAAGAGTTAGAGCCTGTCCGTGAGTTGTATGATAAGACGAGCATGCCTCTTGACAATAAAGAATTGCGGAAGCAACTAAATGAGCGTTTGCAGGCATTGGATGATGCTTTATGGATTAAGGAGTCTCTCTTGGAGGCGATGCAGACAGAGGCTTTTACTGTCACGGGCTATCTGAAACGGAAAGCAAAAGTGATGTTGAGTCTTGAAGGAGATACTGCTTCTTCCGGTTCTTCTGCCAAAGCTCCGAAGGAGAAAAGAGAGCGCAAGGAGCGTACCCGAGGCAATTCCGGAAAGGTAAAAGTGGAGGTTCCGACGGATATTTTGCATCCGGAACTGTATCGTGCTCTGTCGGAATGGAGGACGGCAAAGACACGTGAAGTGAGTATGCCGGCTTATGTGATCATGCAGCAAAAGGCACTGATGGGTATTGTAAATCTATTGCCTGATACACCGGGAGCTTTGGAAGCGATTCCTTATTTCGGAGCGAAAGGGGTGGAGAAGTACGGGCTTGAAATTCTGGGTATCGTACGTAAATACATGAAAGAGAATAACCTGGAACGACCGGAGATATTTTCTTCTGTTTCGAATGAAGAGAATGCACGGGAGCAGAAGTTGGCAGCGCAACATCAGGAGAAAAAGGAGAGACAAAAGGAGAAGAAGAAAGATACAAAGCTGGTGAGCTACGAAATGTTCTGTCAGGGGATGACGATCGAAGAGATAGCCAAAGCCCGTGATCTGGTGACCGGGACGATTGCTACTCATTTGGAGCATTATCTCCGTGAGAATAAAATAAAGTTAGAGCAGGTAGTGTCGGCTGATAAGATAAAGAAGGTTCGGAATTATCTGGAAACACATGAATTTATGGGCGTGGTAGCTATTAAAGCCGCATTGGGAGATGAAGTCTCTTATGCTGATATTCGCTTTGTGTTGGCGGCTGCGGGACATTAATAAAATCATTTAAAGAGATATCCCCCTTTCTTATTTCCGGTTTTGAAATTGACAGGAGTAAGAGAGGGGGATGCCTGTATAGTGAGTTACAGGTTATAGGTTACAGAAGAAAGAGACGAATACAGGCACACTGATATCGATCAGAATACCATGTAAAATAGCAATAGGAATCATTTCTTTTCCTGAATATCTGCTGATAGAAGGTAATAATACATCCATTGAATTGACACCGGCTGCTGAAATAGGAGCTAGCTTCCCGAAATACTTCTTGATGAGCGGTGTGCCCAGAAGTGCCATCATTTCACGGAAGATATTGGTGAGCAGGGCAATTGTGCCTAGCTCTGTAGCCAGCTGTATTCCGATGGTCGGTTCTTTAAACTGGGTAATCAGGATGGAAGACAGTGAATAGTATGCGAATCCGCTTCCCACTGCCATACAGTCGAATACACTCCATTGGCTTAGCAAAATACTTGCTAAGGCAGAAAACAGTAAGGTACCGGTGATGGTTCCTAGTGGGATCAACAGCATTTTCGGGTGTAAATGTGAGATGATCGCTTTCAGATTTTTGTTAGAACCGATACTGATTCCTACTTGCAGCATCAATGCGTATAGTATGTACATGGAAACGGTGTGCGTATCAAATTGGAATTTATTAAAAACTCCCATGATGCAGCCTACACAGAAAAAAACAATAACGATGAGACTTCCTTTCATTGTTTACCTCCTTTCTTGAAAAATAGTTGTAATACAAGTCGGGCAGCAAGCAAGCTCCCTAATACGCCGGATACGGCAAGAATGATTGCTTGCCATCCAAACTTACCGAGATTGTTCACAATCAGACTATTGGAACCGATGGACACTCCAAGGATAAAGAGTAACAGGAATATGGTAAGAGAAATGGTCTTTTCTGTCTTTTGCAAAATAGCCCAGTTACGCAATCCGTAGCCGATGCCGATTCCCAAAAACATGGTAGATATAATAGAGAACATATTGTAATATATTTTATTTGGTTAGGTTAAACAATTAACAAATAGCATGGATAATCCCCAAAAAGATACACATCTTATTGAAAATCAGATGAAAGTACTGCCTGTGAATAATGAATAAATCAGTAGGCCGTTTGAGTAAAAATGGGGAAGGGGAATTTAGATGAATCCGCTGAACCAATGTACATGCACGCAACAAGACGTGCAGAAATTGGGAATTTCCGCATGGAATATAGTGGCGTTATGTAATTGTAATGTTTGATTCATTATTATACTTCTTAATTTGGGTGCAAAGATAAGAAGTTATTGCATATTTTCAAAATAAATATGCAATAATTAAAAAGGGAAAGGTTGTGTATCGGTTAATTATCCCATTCCATGAGAATCTCTTTTAGCATACGTGGCCGGTAGCCAAGTATTGTACGGGCTTTTGCAATGCTCATCCCACTAAAGCGGGGGCGGGGAGTTGCTTCTTTCATATCTTTGGTTGTAATAGGATGGATAAGTGAGCGGTCCAGTTTCATGCAGTCCGCTACATGGAAAGCAATTTCCGCAATGGTCATACATTCATCGCCACAGATATGAAAAATACCATTGGCAGTGTTCTCTATCAGACGTTGCACTCCGTCCGATACGTCACCGACATAGGTAGGGGTGCGCCATTGGTCGGACACCACACGGATCTCTTGCCCTGCATTCAAACGATTCATTACGAGCTGTACAATATTTCCATGTTGTCCCGGCAGTGCTTTCCCGTAGACAATCTCTACACGAACAATGGCGTAGTTACTGCAGATTTCGGCAATCCTATTCTCTCCTTTCCATTTGGTGAAACCGTAATAGTTGACCGGAGCGGGGAGGCTCTCTTCTGTATAAAGTTGCCCGGAATTTTCATCTATCTTTCCGTCAAAAACAAAATCTGTAGATAAGTGGATGAATCGGCTTTTGTATATTTCGCAGAGATATGCCAATTGCTCTACTGCTGTAACGTTTGTAAGATAAGCCTCTTCATGATGTGTTTCACAATAATCGGGGACGGATAAGGCAGAGCAATTGATGACTGCATCGGGTTGTGCTTCTTTAAAGAGATGCTTGATAGCTGCTTCATCCCGTATGTCTGTTGTGACGAAATGATATTTACCGTCACCATTTGGAAGGATGTCCGGATGCAGGGAGCATCCTGTTGCGTTATATTGTTCCTTATTTGATAAGTCATTCAGTATCTGGCGTCCGGTGAATCCGTTTGCACCGATGATCAGTATATTCTTCATGGGTTATTTTTTATGTTATCGTTCGTTTCAGTCATCTGAATACGTTTGGGCTTAAAAGTATGGTTTTCTGTATTTATTCTCACAAAAGTAGAAAATAATTTCAAGTATATAACATTGATCTTAGGTAGAAGATGAAGTACGGACATAAAAAAAGGAGCAACGCCTTGCTCCAACC
>NZ_KV804370.1:0-647 GCF_001811315.1 Bacteroides sp. HMSC067B03
ATAATACAAATTTGATTATCTTTGCAATGCCAATCACATAAAGCAAAAATGCGAGCAGACGCAGCAAGGGTCTTTGCCCCCGGCTGTGCGTCTGCTCGCATTTTGTTAGTATGTGATTGGCGTCTTTACTAACAGGCTGGGGGCTTTTTTATAGCCTTTCCCCCGCAGGCTTATATTCAATTTTGACAAATCACTGGAAATCCGTATATTTGCGCTATAATAATGCTTTCTTATGCGGAATCCTGAAATGACCAAAATACGTGACCGGAAGATGGTAGAAACGTTCTACCTTCTCTATGATAAAAAGCGCATCCGTTTGGAGGATGTTCTTTTGCGTATGAGTCATGACCTGTTCTTTCTTGATCAGAACTACATCTACAAACGGATTTTTTATATATCGGAGAATTTATCATATTACGAACAATTAAAAGAGGGCAAAAAGCCCGATTCAAAAAAGAACGATACAAATCAACTTAGTCTTGGTTTTTAACCGTTGTATCATAGATGATACAGCGGTTCTTCGTCTTCCGTTTTCTCCGGTAAGTCCCCATTGCTAATTTTCATTTCACGGTCTTTCATGTCGGCATGGCTTGCAAGTTCCATTGTGGTGTAATCCATGATTTCACATTCAAAGCTGATCCGGTACA
>NZ_KV804371.1:0-730 GCF_001811315.1 Bacteroides sp. HMSC067B03
GCCGATACAATCAGCATCATGGGACGGCGCATTTCATCCTGCATCCCCGGAATATCCATCATGTTTTCCGGCGGCTGTGGCTCCACAATCTGATTTATTATAAAACCATTTGAAAGCAGCGTATTTAGATATGTGGTCAGTGTTCTATGATATTTTGTAACCTTTTCTCCCAAAAATACAGCTGTCCGTTTGCCCTCATAATAATAATTATCCACTGGAAAATGCAGTATTTCTCCTTTTTCGTTATAATGCCAGTCTTGTGTTCCATAGGCAGTAAAAACAGGATGTTCAACCGTAAAAACTAGCTTACCACCAGACTTCAGTATTCTATATATCTTTTTTACTAAAATCTCATAATCTGCTACATAGTGAAACGCAAGTGAACTTAATATTACATCAAAACTCTCCTCTGGGAATTCCACATCTTCTATAGCACAGCATTTATATTCAACCTGTGGAAAATGTGTTTTTTCTTTGGCTACCTCGAGCATTTTATGAGAAATATCAACACCTACAACAGAAGAAGCACCGTGTTCCATCGCATAAATACAGTGCCATCCATAGCCGCATCCTAAATCAAGCACACGCTTATCTTTAAAATCCGGCAGCAGCTTTCTCAATGTTTCCCATTCTCCTGCACCGGCTAGTCCCTGCTGTGAGCGACTCATTTGACTGTATTTTTGAAAAAATATATTATCATCATATTTGTTTTCTTTCATCTGAATTCCCC
>NZ_KV804372.1:0-351 GCF_001811315.1 Bacteroides sp. HMSC067B03
CCAGTACTTGCCGCCATCAACGATTATCTGAAAGGTATCGAGTATGGCGGTAAATTCAATAAGACAAAACTTGTTGACGCGATACAGAAGGTTGAAGGAGTACTGGATATCGAACTTGGAGAATGTGCCGCAAAAGCGGCATCCGCTACGGAATATAACGTAATTAAAAATAATAACTATACGGCTGTAGCCGGGTGCTTCATCCTGAACAGCCTTGAAACTTCTCTGACTTATGTGGTATGATTTTGACATTATCAAATACGCGCAGTATGTGCTTCGTCCATCATTAAGGAAAAGGAAGATATTTGCAATTATATCCATCTTCCTTCTCCCTTTAATCTTCATTTACAC
>NZ_KV804373.1:0-3207 GCF_001811315.1 Bacteroides sp. HMSC067B03
AAGTCTCCGGCCTATCCTACACATCAATTACCCAAATTCAATGTTAAGCTATAGTAAAGGTTCACGGGGTCTTTTCGTCCCATCGCGGGTAATCGGCATCTTCACCGATACTACAATTTCACTGAGCTCACGGTTGAGACAGTGTCCAGATCATTACACCATTCGTGCAGGTCGGAACTTACCCGACAAGGAATTTCGCTACCTTAGGACCGTTATAGTTACGGCCGCCGTTTACTGGGGCTTCAATTCAATGCTTCTCTTGCGATGACATCTCCTCTTAACCTTCCAGCACCGGGCAGGTGTCAGGCTGTATACATTATCTTTCAATTTCGCACAGCCCTGTGTTTTTGTTAAACAGTTGCCTGGACCTATTCTCTGCGCCCAACTCTCGTTGGGACCCTTTATCCCGAAGTTACAGGGTCAATTTGCCTAGTTCCTTAACCGTGAATCACTCAAGCGCCTTAGTATATTCAACCCGACTACGTGTGTCCGTTTGCGGTACGGGTACCTTAAGGATTAAGTTTAGCGGATTTTCTTGGGAGTATGATTACACGCACTATTGGATTGTTCCGAAGAACGTTCCATACTATCAGGTTCGACTCTTATCCCGGATTTGCCTGGGATAATCAACATCTACACCCTTCAACGGACTATTCCGTCAGTCCGCGGCGCTGTCACGCCTCCGTCTCCACGTCACTCCTTAAGGTAGTACAGGAATATTAACCTGTTCTGCCATCGGCCTCACCGTTCGGCTGAGCCTTAGGACCCGACTAACCCTGATCCGATTAGCGTTGATCAGGAAACCTTAGTCTTTCGGCGAGGGGGTTTCTCACCCCCTTTATCGTTACTTATACCTACATTTGCTTTTCCACACGCTCCAGCAAAGCTCACGCTTCACCTTCGACGCAGAGTGGAATGCTCCCCTACCGATCATTACTGATCCCATAGCTTCGGTAAAACACTTGATGCCCGATTATTATCCACGCCAAACTCCTCGACTAGTGAGCTGTTACGCACTCTTTAAATGAATGGCTGCTTCCAAGCCAACATCCTAGCTGTCTTAGCAATCTGACTTCGTTAGTTCAACTTAGTGTTTATTTCGGGACCTTAGCTGATGGTCTGGATTCTTCTCCTTTAGGACATGGACCTTAGCACCCATGCCCTCACTCCTGTGATAGAACTAATGCGCATTCGGAGTTTATCAAGACTTGATAGGCGGTGAAGCCCTCGCATCTTATCAGTCGCTCTACCTCACATTAGTAACTCACAAGGCTGCACCTAAATGCATTTCGGGGAGTACGAGCTATCTCCAAGTTTGATTAGCCTTTCACCCCCACCCTCAGTTCATCCGGAAGCTTTTCAACGCTTATCGGTTCGGTCCTCCAGTTAGTGTTACCTAACCTTCAACCTGACCAAGGGTAGATCACTTGGTTTCGCGTCTACTCCTTCCGACTCGACGCCCTGTTCAGACTCGCTTTCGCTTCGGCTGCACATCTCAAGATGCTTAACCTTGCCGGAAAAAGTAACTCGTAGGTTCATTATGCAAAAGGCACGCCGTCACTGCTTACGCAGCTCCGACCGCTTGTAGGCGCACGGTTTCAGGGACTATTTCACTCTTCTGTTCGAAGTGCTTTTCACCTTTCCTTCACAGTACTGGTTCGCTATCGGTCTCTCGGGAGTATTTAGCCTTACCGGATGGTCCCGGCAGATTCACGCAAGATTTCTCGTGTCCCGCGCTACTCAGGATACCACTACGCTTAATCTGACTTCATATACAGGACTATCACCGTCTATGGTTCCACTTTCCAGAGGATTCTATTCATCAGATGTCTTGCGATATCGTGGTCCTACAACCCCACACATGCCGTAACATGGGTGGTTTGGGCTGTTCCCCGTTCGCTCGCCACTACTAGGGGAATCATTATTATTTTCTTTTCCTACAGGTACTAAGATGTTTCAGTTCCCTGCGTTAGCTTCCATCAAGGATGGATGACATTCCTTCAGAATGCCGGGTTGTCCCATTCGGAAATCTCTGGATCAAAGGTTATTTGCACCTACCCAGAGCTTATCGCAGCTTATCACGTCCTTCATCGCCTCCGAGAGCCAAGGCATCCGCCATGCGCCCTTGCTTACTTTCTTTCAAACTTACTTAACCGATGATGGAGAATGGAATTTCGAAAATGCTTCTGCATTCTCAACAGCCATGTACCATATCTGTTACGTACGGTTCGATATATACTTTTAGCTCTTTACTAAATTTTACTTTTTGTACATCATGTCAAAGATCGTTTCTCTATGTTCAGAGATGGTGGAGAATAACGGATTCGAACCGTTGACCCTCTGCGTGCAAGGCAGATGCTCTAGCCAGCTGAGCTAATCCCCCGAAGATAAAGAAGAATGAACAAGGACGCAGGAAAAGGATATATGCCGATCACTGCAGTTTTCATTTTCTTTCTCGAAGTAGTCCCAGGCAGAGTTGAACTGCCGACCTCTACATTATCAGTGTAGCGCTCTAACCAACTGAGCTATAGGACTAGTTCAACCTTGTCTACCTGATATGTTAGACTCGGCTTCTTTATTTCTCTTGTTTATCTCTATCTATACTTCTATAGATGGTTGATCTATATGTTATAAATAAACAAGTACCAGTAGTACAATTATAGAACCGATGAAAGTCATTGTAACGGCATCGCTCCAGAAAGGAGGTGTTCCAGCCGCACCTTCCGGTACGGCTACCTTGTTACGACTTAGCCCCAATTACCAGTTTTACCCTAGGACGCTCCTTGCGGTTACGTACTTCAGGTACCCCCGGCTTTCATGGCTTGACGGGCGGTGTGTACAAGGCCCGGGAACGTATTCACCGCGCCATGGCTGATGCGCGATTACTAGCGAATCCAGCTTCACGAAGTCGGGTTGCAGACTTCGATCCGAACTGAGAGAGGCTTTTGGGATTAGCATCCTGTCACCAGGTAGCTGCCTTCTGTACCCCCCATTGTAACACGTGTGTAGCCCCGGACGTAAGGGCCGTGCTGATTTGACGTCATCCCCACCTTCCTCACATCTTACGACGGCAGTCTCTCTAGAGTCCTCAGCATGACCTGTTAGTAACTAAAGATAAGGGTTGCGCTCGTTATGGCACTTAAGCCGACACCTCACGGCACGAGCTGACGACAACCATGCAGCACCTTCACATTTGTCTTACGACTA
>NZ_KV804374.1:0-1754 GCF_001811315.1 Bacteroides sp. HMSC067B03
AATAGTGATGGTGGCTATTATGGTTCTCCTGGTTCTGGTGATAGTTCTTATTACTCTCAATATGATTTTAATAATTGGGAAGGTCCTTGGTATGGCGGTTGGGTTGAAGGTATGGGTTGGGTTGCTCCAGATGCAGATATTTATGGTCATAAGCCTGGCGGTGGCTCTTCTAATACTCATGAGTATCCTTATTGGTGGTATTATGATGAACCTTTTGAGCACCCTGATTGGGATGGAAATTACGGTGGGTATTATTATAATGGAAGTTTTGATGATGGTAATCTCAACTTAATACATCTAAACAATGGAGAGTGTGTTGTTGCTGCAATAGTCAATGCTGGAATAATGTTAGGTGTAGATTTATCTGTATCATCTATTACTTCCGATCTAAAAAGTTATAAAGATAATAGCATTAATAGATATGTGATTAGCGATGAGTTACTGGGAAATATTTTGGATGATTATTTTGATGTGACAATAGTAGATAAAGTGTCGAGAATAAACAAGTATGTAGTTCTAGGCAAGCCTGTTTGTATACGATTAAATAGACAAGAAAATACTGTAGATGGTATTACATATCAGCAATTGCACGATGTTGTTATCACGGGTGTAAATAACGGTATGAATGGTTATTTTGAATATTATGATTCCGTGACTGGTGAGATGGGGCATATGACGCAAAGTGAGTTGGAAACTAAAACAACAGGAAAATTTTATATATTGGACCATAAATAGAACTTAAACATGAAGAAAATATTGATCCTCTTCTTGATTTTTCTGCCTTTAAATGGGGCTTGTTATTGCCAAGTGTCTTCTTGCGATTCTTTGTATAAACGTATACCTGTTGTGAGGTATTCTCCAAAGGACTTTTTGGCAATAGTCAATGACGCTTTTATACATAGCCCGGAATATTTGGATATATGTATAAAAGCGAAAGATACCTTATTTGTTCAGTATCGATTTGGTAAATCCCATGTCTATCGAAGGAAATTCTTTGATATTAATAAAATTGACACACAGCTGTTTTTTAGTGAAGACAGCCTGTTTATTGTTTCTATAAAAAATGAAGCATTTGGTTATCCAGAACTTCCTATCTATAGTATTTATGGGGTGAAAAAGTGTGGCGGATATTTGTATGGATTAACTTGGGGCAAGAGAGAATTGTATTCATTTTCTGATTTGCTCAAAACCCGTTATGGTTCTATAGATAAGTTTCGTGAGATATACCTGAATGATGTCAGAGATAATCTTAGTCTTATGGGAGACGAGTATAATGGAATAGCATTATATCCTAATGATAAACGTGGAATGCAATCTTTTTTAGAAAAAGACTATGTGATCTATGAAAGATATAATCCTGCTGATACGGTAGGAGTATTAAATAGATTTGTGTCATTAGTTTCGACCTATACATTGTTGAAGGAAAAACAGAAAGATCTGCTTGAAAATAAAATAATAGAAAGGGTTCGTTATAATCATACGATGAATATAGAAAAAAAGGAGATCAAACACTATATTCCTTCAGAGATTATTTTATATGGGGCAGATGTAACAGTTTTGTTATCCAATGTACTAACAGAATCACAATATGAAGTGGTCTATTCTGCGCTTCAGAATTGTAATTCTTACAGACGTGACGCTATATTTGGTCTGCACTTATTCAGATCTCCTAAAAATATATGGGATGATGGCGATTATGCTACATCATATGAAGATAGGCTGAAGGAAACGGCAAATAATCTTTTGAATCATGT
>NZ_KV804375.1:0-238 GCF_001811315.1 Bacteroides sp. HMSC067B03
GCGGTATCGCTTTGCGTAACACGATAGTCAAATTGCAGGCTCCGACTACGGACGCGATCAAGCAACTGAAAGCTGCCGGGGTCAATATAAAAACGATGCAAAACCAGTCCCTTTCACTGACTGACCGACTGCGTGCCCTGACTCCGGTCATGCACAACGCTACAATCATGTCCGCGTTGTTCGGAAGTGAAAACCTTGCTTCAGCGATGGCTTTGATTGAGGGTGTAGACCAAATTGA
>NZ_KV804376.1:0-4260 GCF_001811315.1 Bacteroides sp. HMSC067B03
TAATTTCATCCCTCAGATTTATTCATTGATCCATATTCATTCTTATTTCATACTGATTTTGGAACGAACTCAAATTAGTTAAACGAAATAGTTATCTATTCGATGATTACATCTGTTTTTACCAGTGTTCTATCAATCGACTCATGTAGGCTTTAATCCTTAGGTGTTATCCCTTTAGCAGTCTCAACCAGACGGACAAATTCTCTTCTGTATCCTTTATCATCATTATTCAGTCCTTGTTTGGCTAGTTCAATCACCTTATCATAGCTTGCATCCCCTTTGAAATCAGAGTTCCGGAGCAACTGACCGAACATAGCTACGGCAGAGGCAAAGCGGAAATCGGAAGAAACATTATTTCCTTTGTTATCCACGAAGGGAAGCTCCATCTTTTTGCTGACGTCTTTATCCGGAGCTTTATAGCGTAATTTTACGGTCAGCAATTCATTGGAACCGGTTGGTTTCACCGTTTCTTTTTGTTTCTTTTGATATTTCAGATCATCCACCTTTCCTACATAGTCATTCTTCACGCCTACGGGAATCACTTCATAGAAAGCGGTTACCGTATGTCCGGCTCCCAGTTCGCCGGCATCCTTGGCGTCATTATTAAAATCTTCATCTTTCAGCAAACGACTCTCATAACCAACCAGACGATATGCCTGTACCTGAGCAGGATTAAATTCGACTTGCAGTTTCACGTCCTTGGCTACCGTATGAAGTGTAGCTCCAAACTCACCCACCAAAACACGATTGGCTTCCTGCAAGTTGTCTATATAGGCATGATTTCCATTTCCTTTTTCAGCCAAAGCCTGTCCTTTGTTATCTTTGTAGTTACCCATTCCATAGCCCAACACACTCAGAAATACTCCACTTTTACGTTCTCTTTCTATCAGTTGCTCCAGGCCTTCCACAGAAGAAACACCCACATTGAAATCGCCGTCGGAACAAAGGATAATCCGATTGTTTCCTTTAGGAAGGAAGTTTTGCTTAGCCACCTTATAAGCCAGTTGGATACCTGCACCACCAGCGGTAGAGCCACCGGATGTAAGCTCGTCTATCGCATCCCGTATTTTCTGTTTGTCACTGCCCGGAGTCGATTCCAGTTTCACACTGGCATTGCCTGCATACACTACAATCGCTACCTTATCCTTATCACGCAAGTTGTTCACCAATAACTTCAGAGACGACTTTACCAAGTCCAAACGGGTAGGTCCCCACATCGAGCCGGAAACATCAATCAGAAACACCAGATTGGATTCCGGCAGGTTGTCAGTCGGGATTTCTTTCGCTTTCAGTCCGATACGTACCAGACGGTGAGCCGTATTCCAAGGGCAAACACCTGCTTCCATGGTTATCTTCACCGGATCAGTTCCGGTCGGCTTTGCGTAATCGTAAGAGAAATAATTCACTAATTCTTCTGTACGGACAGCATCGGCAACGGGTAATGTACCGCTGTTGATAAAGCGGCGCATATTACTGTAAGAAGCAGCATCCACATCAATGGAAAAAGTAGAAAGCGGAAACTCGCCCACTTGCTTGAAACCATTTTCATGGATTGATTGATATTCTTCCGTATTTACCGCGTCCATATATACAGCCGGTTGTCTGAGGCTTGCCAGATCTACGGTCGAGACAGCTCCGGTGACTGTCATCTTCCGTTGAGTGCCGTATCCAACGACAACACATTCTTCCAGTATTTCCGACGAACTTACTTTAAGGCTTACATTGATCTTTTCCGAACGCACGACCCTTTCTGCTTTTTCAAAACCAATATAACTAAAAACAAGCGTTTCTCCCTTTTTTGCCTCAATACTATACCGCCCTTGCAGGTTTGTAATAGCCCCACGAGAGGTTCCTTTTACAGTCACCGAGCACCCTACCAACGGAGAACCGTCCGATCCATCTGTCACCGTTCCCTTTACAATCAAAGGTTGTGCCCATACCGTACCCAATGTGGTAATCACTAACATCATTGCGAGCATCATTGCTCTGAATTGGTTTGTCTTCATAACTTTATCTTTTTAAAATGTTACAACTAATTCGCTTTTACTATAGAGATGCAGATTCCACACGGATTCCATAAACCAATCGAAGTTTTTTTTATTTTTCTTCTACACGTTGCTATTTCTAATTGCTATGTCTATCTTTGACAGCAAAAAAAGTTCTGTTTTTCAAAAGAAACATATCAAAGTTAACGGACGAGGAACTACTGACGCACTACATGAAGTCCGGGGATTCGGAATATTTCGGTGAATTATACAACCGTTATATCCCGTTAACGTACGGACTGTGCCTGAAATATCTGCAAGATGAGGACCGGGCGCAAGAAGCAGTCATGCAGATGTTCGAAGACTTGCTGCCTAAGATCAGTAACTATGAAATAAAAGTGTTCAGGCCGTGGCTCTACCGGGTAGCGAAGAATCACTGTCTGCAACTGTTACGAAAGGAAAACAAAGAAATTCCGTTAGATTACACCATTAATATTATGGAATCCGACGAATTTCTGCATCTATTAAGTGAAGAGGAAAGTTCGGAAGATCAGCTAAAGGCATTGCATCATTGTCTGGAAAAGCTGCCCGAAGAACAACGGACTAGCATTACACGTTTCTTCTTAGAAGAAATGTCGTATGCGGATATTGTGGAACAAACCGGATTTACGCTCAATAACGTGAAAAGCTATATCCAGAACGGAAAGCGAAACTTAAAAATTTGTATCAAGAAACAAACCCTATGAAACTATTGGACTACATACGAGGACTCCGCAAAGGAAAAGAGGCGCATCGACTGGAAAAAGAGTCGATGAAAGATCCTTTTCTGGCCGATGCTATGGATGGGTACCACCAAGTAGAAGGGGATCACGAACAGCAGATTCGTCAATTGCGGATGAGGGTAAACGCTCATTCGGCCAAGAAAAGAAATAAGTATGCCATCACCTGGAGCATCGCTGCCTGTCTGATGATAGGAATCGGAATCAGCAGCTATTTTCTGTTACTGAAACAGAGTATAGAAGATAATGTATTAGAGCAAGTTTCTTCCGTATCCATACAAAAGATGACCCCAGATTCCAGCCACATCCCTACCGAAAAGGAAATAGTCGGAAAAGATATAGTGGCCAAGACCAAAGAAGCTTCTAAATCCCGAGAGATTCCTGCCGCAGCAACTCCCGCAACAATACCTGCCAAAGCATCTACGACCGTTCCTACACCAGCTCCGGTCATGGAAGAAGTGATTACTCCAGCTGAAGTTTCGGAAGAGGTGACTGTAGCGATGGCTACAGATACTTCAGTCTCCGAGTCTGACAGAAAAAAGATGAAAATTACTAAATTGACTGCCCAAGCCAACAACATCATCAGAGGAAAGGTAACAGATGAAAATGGAGAACCACTCGTTGGAGCTAATATCTGTTATAAAGGAACCAATATCGGAACCATAACAGACCTCAACGGAGAATTCTCATTGATCAAAATGAAAGGTAATGAAGATTTAACCATCAATTATATCGGTTATAATCGCATTGATATGCAAGTAGACACCAGTCAGACAATGCTCATAGCTATGAATGAAAGTGACAGACAAACACTGGATGAAGTCGTGGTAGTAGGATATGGCACACAGAAAAAAAGGACTGTAACAGGAGCCGTCTCCACCGTTTCAATAGAAGACTTGAAAAAGGCTCCGGGTATCTTGCAAAACTCCGATACATCAAAAGAATCCGATACATTAAAAGGCTCTGGCAATTCGCAGAGTTCTGTTGCTCCGAAGCCCGTGATGGGAATGAAACAGTATAAAAAGTATCTCAAAAAGAACTTGATTCATCCCACAGACGAAGCTTGCGCTAAAGTCAAAGGAAAGGTTGTATTGACTTTCCGCGTAAACAAGGAAGGGCGTCCTTACTTTATCAGAGTCAAAGAAAGTCTTTGCAAATCATTAGATAAGGAAGCTATACGCCTGATTCTGGAAGGACCAGACTGGACTTATGGAAACAAAATTGCAGAAGTAACCGTCAAATTCTAAGCAACATCAAAAGTTTGATTCATTTCTGTATGGAAATGAATTAAATAAAAAAGTAGGCAGTATCTTTATTGGGGCCGACTAAAAAGTCGTTAGTATCTCAAATCTCCTCCTTCGGGAAGGAGGAGTACCCGTAGGGGGAGGTGGTAGGTGAGTATATTAGTCCTTCGCATCCTCTTGTTACAAATCAGAAGTTAAAAACATCTATTATAGGGGATATATACATTCGAGAATTAAGTAGATTCTATTGTC
>NZ_KV804377.1:0-46457 GCF_001811315.1 Bacteroides sp. HMSC067B03
GGGGATGTGCCTTAGTTTTGACACAGCCCCTTTCATATTTAGATCCAAAAAGAAGAATCTATTCCACCTCAGCTATAGTCAAAACATTCACGCCATACTTTCCATCTCTGGAAATCCACCAGTCCGTATCTCCATTAGCGCAATGGATAGCATAACGAGGATTATATCTGAGCCTGTCCGATCCGTCCGGTATCCATAACCCTAACTGATAAGTTCCGGCAGGAATCGAAGCCGGGAGTTTAAGAGATAAATTTACCGTGTGCGTCAATGAGGTATAGGTCGAATCATTCGGTTCAAACGGTTGCCAGTTCAAAGGATTGGCATCCGTTGGAAATTCCGTAACTTCTCCTTCCTTATCTATCAGCACGAAATAAACAGGATGTTCACCAAATACAGTGGCAAAGCCTCTGTTCTTCAAACTTAACTTCAGCATGTTCTCTTCTCCACCCACGAATTTTGAGGGAAGCTGAAGTGACTGCAGTTCAATCCGATAACCCAGATGATCTCGTATGTAATCAAACACATTACGCTTTACCTTCGTTCCGTCTTTCTTCCGGAAATAGCTGTCGGACACAGGCATGTGATGCTGGAGAAGAGAGTCTTCCGTTATCATCGTTTTTTTCCAGACTACCATAGAGTATTCGGGCGGGTTATTTTCGTCAAACCGATTGTTGGGATGCTGTTCTTTATAGTTATGTATAACGCTCAAGGAAGTATAGTGCTGGAGGAACAACCGTCTTGCCGCCTGCACACCGTCAATAATCCATCCGGCAGAAGGGCTGTCCGGATCGGCTCCTACACTCCAGAATCCCCAGGGCAGTTCACCGTCAACCACTAAATAAGGAGATTCCGCCACTATCTGATCAAACTTGGGAGTTCCTTCGTGCATGCCGGCATCCCATCTGTCAGGACGTATGACAATAAAATCATCATGGAAAGAAAGTCTCTTATAAAGCTCCGGTTTATCCTTCAACAGATTCTTGAATTCAGGAAGTCTTACTTGTACATTTCTCTCCGCAGGTACTATAGAAAGCAGTTTCTCCAATACGGCAGCCTTTGTTTCTTCCGAGTTTTCCAATCCTTGAACTGAACTATGCCATTCTCCCCATGCACCGATCATTCCGGCTTGCACCACTAAAATCAGATCTTTATTTTTCTCCAGGAAAGGTTTCAACTGGTCCAGATGATCCAGTATCTGTTCGCCGGTAGGACCGATGGGTGATCTCCCCATAAAGTCCCGTTCATAGGCAAAACGCAGTACAGCCTTTTTCCCTTGATTTTGCAGTTCATCAAAATAAGCCTGCATAGTCCGGAAGTTTTCTTCAGATAGCTTCTCGCCTATTAAATAGGTAAGATAAAAGTAACTCTGTGCCAGTGACACACTATCGGACATATATTTAGCGGACAATTCATCCAGTTCTTTGGTAGGGCTATCTTTTTCGTGCAGTACATCCACGGCTGTTTCCAGCCGGAATCCTCTTCCTGGATTGTACAATCCATGTTCTCCCTGCGCATCATCTACACAAATTCCACGAAACTCCAGAGTCCGCTGTGAATTACCGCACCCGCCTGCCAACAAAGCAAACATGGCAACGACCATAGTGCTACATATCCAATTCCTTTTCATAGTCTTATTTTTGTTTACCGGACAAATGTATAACAAATCCGGAGACAAGCATCACCCTACAGTCATTTTGCACAAGAAAGTATCAGTATCTGATAAATAACGCAAAAGTATTAGTGAATGCTAAAATTGTATTTGTCCCACTATCAGAATAATCCTACCTTTGCCATATCATTCGTTATGACAGTTCATGATCGTAAGATTAATCTTAAAAATAAGGCAATACATGAAAAATCTCAATTGGTTATTACTATTCATTATTCTGCTGATTCCGATAAAAAGTATCAGTGCCAAAAAGAAAGCGGAAAAGAGTGACAGAGAAATCTGGTGTGATATAATGTACCGAATGGCAGCCCCTGTATTGAGTAATATGAGCGAAGGACTTCTGAAACAGAATATGCTGGTTGAATTAAGTCCGACATGGGACGGACGCAATAAGAACGTCACCTACATGGAATGCTTCGGACGTTTAATGGCAGGGCTGGCACCCTGGCTGGCACTGCCGGATGACGACACACCGGAAGGAGTCCGACGCAGGCAACTTCGTGAATGGGCATTGAAAAGCTATGCCAATGCCGTAGATCCGAATTCCAACGATTATTTGCTATGGCGTCAGGAGAATCAGACATTGGTAGACGCCGCTTTTATTGCAGAGAGTTTCTTAAGAAGCTATGACACTTTATGGATGCCATTAGACAGCATCACCAAACAACGATATATCGCTGAATTTACTGATCTCAGGAGAGTAGACCCTTCTTATAGCAACTGGCTGTTGTTCAGCGCCACTGTCGAATCATTTCTCCGGAAAGCAGGTGCATCCAGCGATACCTATCGCATCAGTTCTTCTCTGCGTAAAATAGAAGAATGGTATATAGGAGACGGCTGGTACTCGGACGGTCCTAATTTCGCTTTCGACTATTACAACAGTTTTGTCATACATCCTATGTATATAGAAACACTGGAGATCATTACCGAAGCCGGCAAACATAAAAAGATTGGAAATATGCCCGGCTGTAACTATCATGAAGCGATCAAACGCGCGCAACGATTCGGAATCATTCTCGAACGCCTCATCTCTCCGGAAGGTACACTACCTGTCGTCGGACGGTCTATCACTTACCGCACAGGCTCCTTACAGACCTTGGCCCTGCTCGCCTGGCGCCATTGGCTACCCAAAGAATTACCAAACGGTCAAGTACGTTCTGCTATGACGGCAGTCATCAAACGTATGTTTGGAGACAATCATAATTTCAATGAAAAAGGCTTCCTTACATTAGGATTCAATGGTTCTCAGCCTGATATATCTGACTATTATACCAACAATGGCAGCCTATATATGGCATCTCTCGCCTTCCTGCCGTTAGGTCTCCCTGCCGATGCTCCATTCTGGACAGATGCTCCACTGCCTTGGACGTCGAAAAAAGCATGGGAGGGAGAAGATTTCCCGAAAGACCACTCTTATCATAGAAACGATTGATAATCAATATTATACTATAGTTTCCATTCGTACTGAAAACTATTATTCATGAGGTTGTGTCAAAATGCTGGCACAACCCCATTTTGTTTATATAATTCCCCAATAATCCGAAAATTCTTCCAAAATAGTTTCTAATACACTTGGAGACCATTTATAATAAACCCTTCAACTATTTATTAAAAACACTGTGACCGTTTATTCTAAAACTGTAAAGATATTATCTCTAACAAAAAGAGAGTCTATTCATCTTTGGAGAAGAAGACTATGTTGATAGTTAATATTACATACAAAAAACGTATGCGCATAAATTTACAATCAGGATATCGAAAAGCAAAATCAAAATATAGAGCATCCAAAGAAATAGTATAAAAAGTATTAGTATCTGCTAATATTATATTTGTCTTCCCCCTAAAATAGTCCTACCTTTGCCTATCATTAGTTAGGGTCCTCCCATTAAATAATGAATAAAACATTAACCATATAAATAACAATATCATGAATAAACAAACCTTTTTAACCCTACTTGCTACATTCGTCCTTCTCTTCAGTTTCACCTTCTCCTGCAGTGCCAAAGGAAAAGATAAAGCCAAACACGTTGTCTTCATCGGTTTAGACGGCTGGGGAGCCTACAGCCTTCCTAAGGCAGATATGCCCAATGTGAAGAAACTGATGGAAGACGGTTCTTATACGTTGAAAAAGCGTTCTGCCCTCCCCTCTTCCAGTGCCATCAACTGGGCATCCATGTTTATGGGAGCCGGACCGGAACTACACGGATATACCGAATGGGGATCTAAAACTCCGGAACTTCCATCACGCGTATTAAACAAGAACGGTATCTTCCCGACTGTTTTCCAGTTGCTGCGCGATGCTCGCCCGGAAGCAGAAATCGGCTGTCTGTACGAATGGGAAGGTATTAAATATCTGGTAGATACACTTTCTCTAAATTACCACTACCATGTGGCCGACTGCAATAAAACACCCAAAGAATTAGGTAATATGTCCTCTTCTTACATAAAGGAAAAACATCCGGCATTGGTAGCCATCTGTTTCGACGGTCCCGACCATACGGGACATACAGAAGGACATGATACTCCGGCATATTATGAGAAACTTAAAGAACTGGATAGTTATGTCGGACAGATCGTTCAGGCAGTCAAAGATGCAGGAATGCTGGATGATACTATTTTTATATTAACTTCCGACCACGGAGGCATTGATAAAGGACACGGAGGCAAAACAATGCAAGAAATGGAAACCGCTTTCATTATATCTGGTAAGAATATTAAAAAAGGCCTCCGATTCGACGATGTAAGTATGATGCAATACGATGTGGCCTCCACAATTGCCTGCATCTTTAATTTAGAACAACCACAAGTTTGGATAGGTAGACCCATGGAGATTGTTTTCAAATAATCATTCAAGATTATTAAATCAGGAAGAGAAAAGGAGAGACTAGTCATTTTTAGTCTCTCCTTTTTAATTTATCTCTTATGCTCATGATAACGGACAAGAAACACTACACCGGCCTACTTCCAGCAAAGCAAGAATTGACGAATAGGAATTTGCTTAATACCCTGATAGGCCCCCTTCCAATTCATCCATAGTAACAACTATCTTTGGATAATTATCTGGTATAGCCAATAAATTACCAAATTCCCGTTCATGTATTTTGGAATCCATCACTGAATAGGCAACCTGGACATATAATTTCTCTCCGTTACGTTCGGCTACAAAATCAACTTCTTTGTCCCTATCTCTACCTATACATAGCGTATACCCGCACACCAGCAAATGATGACATACCACATTCTCCAACACCTGCCCAATATCAGTTACCCGGAAAGATCGGATTGCATTGCGTATTCCCAAATCCTCAAAGTAGTATTTCTCTCCAATCTGAAACTGTTTCTTTCCCAGCATATCCATCGGACAAATTCTCCTTACAAAAAAAGCATTATTCAAGTAAGTGAGATACTCTAATATAGTTTTGGGCTGCATATTTACACGCTGTGACTTCAGATAAAGACAAATATAACTATTTTAGTTCTTATAAAGAACAGATTTCGCCATCGTTATGATTTCATTTCTTATAAGTAACAAAAAACCGTACCTTCGCATCTGTTAATTACAGAATAATATTTGTATCACAATACAGTTCCTTATACCTTTACCCTCGATGTTATGATAGAATGCAGCTAAAAACCACAAAATGAAATCAATCATTCTATTAACACCAACTATTATCCCGGCAATTATTAAACTATATTTCTCCATTCAAGAAAGAACAATAATGTATTTGTAATACTACATTATAGAAAAGTATTAGAATGGGATAAAATAATACTTGTCTGCCATTACATTATCATCTACTTTTGCATCATACAATTATTGATTGAGATTTCCATGGAGCAACCAATAATTGAATAGAGTTTATAATCTAATACAATAAATCATGAGAAGAAAAGTTCAATTTTTACTATTCCTTTTTCTCTGCCTGACCAGCATTCCACTAGCAGCACAGAATATTGAAGTCAAAGGAATGGTTACAGAAGCAGCGACAAACGAACCTTTACCAGGAGTAACAGTAAGAGTAAAAGGAAAAGACGCTGGTACAGTTACAAGCATGGATGGGAAATTCACCGTAAAAGTCAATAAAGGTGATATTCTTGTATTCTCAACAATAGGTATGAAAAGTATAGAGCGTACCATATCTTCAAACGCTCCGATCAATGTCAGCATGGAAGAAGATAATGTAGCCCTTGAGCAAGTAGTTGTCATCGGTTACGGTACGGTAAAGAAAAGTCACCTCTCCGGAGCTGTCAGTTCAGTAGGCACAAAGGAACTGAATGGCGCTGTCGCAACAAATGCGGGTACAGCCCTTCAAGGTAAAATAGCCGGTGTGTCTGTGGCAAGTACAAGTGGTGACCCGAATGAAGGAATGACCATCAATGTACGTGGTATCAGTTCTCTTTCAAACAATGATCCGCTCTATGTTATCGATGGCTCCTTCGGAGACCTCAGTATGGTAGACCCGTCGGATATCGCTTCTATCGAAGTATTGAAAGACGCTGCTGCAGCGGCTATCTATGGTTCGCGTGCTGCCGGTGGTGTAGTATTGGTAACTACAAAAAGTGGTCGCAAAGATATGCCTACTAAACTTGATATCAACTTCTTCACAGGTTTCAGCCAAACTCCGAAAACATTAAACGTTTTCAATGGTGAAGAATATAGCCGTTTTGCACGCTACTATAATCTGGCAGCCGACGGCTATGGTACAGAAATTGGTTCTGTTCCTTTTATTGGTGCCGGTACTGACTGGCAAGATATCATGCTCCGCACCGCAATGACTTATAAAGCAAATGCCAATATCAGCGGTGGTTCTAAGACTGCTTCATACAGTGCGTCTGCAAGCTATTTGAACAGAGAAGGTATTCTTCGCAATACAAGCCATGAATCATATAATATCCGTTTGAAAAGCGATTACTCTTTTCTGGATAATCGGCTGATAATCGGTGAATCGATGATTGTACGTCTCTCCAAAGGAGAAGGTAACATTAATCAGGATACCATGGGGGAAATTTTACGTTTCCCTTCAGTAGTTCCGGTGTTCGACCCAACCAACCCGACCGGATGGGGAACTTCTGCAGACATCAATCTTCCGAATCCGTATGCATATTATAATACGGTGAACAAAAACAATGAAAAGACTCAAATTTTCTTAAACGCTTATTTACAGGCTGAAGTTATTAAAGGATTAAAATACAAATTGAATTTGGGACTTAGGAAGGATCATACCAAAAGCCGTACATATACAGGTACCTATGACCTAGGAACTTATGGTAAAAACGACGCTCCAGACCTAAGTGAAGGTTCTTCAGACTACGAATCATGGGTATTGGAGAATACATTGAACTATGATAAAGAATTTGGCAAGCATAACCTTGCTGCAATGGTTGGTTATTCTGCACAAAAAGACAAAAGCTATGGCTTGAACGGCAGCAATGCGGATATTCCCGAATTCATTGAAACAATGACAGGCAACGTTAAATCAATGACAGCCTCCAGTTCATTAAACGAATTGGCCTTAGTTTCTCTCTTCGGACGTATTATGTATTCTTACGATGACCGTTATCTGGTTTCCGCATCGATCCGCCGTGATGGTTCTTCACGCTTCAAGAAAGGACACCAGTTCGGCAGTTTCCCTTCAGTATCTATCGGATGGAATATCAGCCGCGAAAAATTCTTCAAACCATTGGAAAATGTATTTGACCAATTCAAGCTTCGCTTCAGCTACGGTAAACTGGGTAATCAGCAAATGGATAAATACTATCCTACCATCAGTGTAGTATCCGATGGTATGAATTATCTACAAGGTAATAACATCTGGTTCGGTCAGTTGCCGAATGTAACAGCAGTATCTCCTGCCGATCTGACTTGGGAAAGTACAGAAACTTTCAATGCAGGTCTAGACTTAAGCCTGTTGAACGGTAAATTAACATTGACAGCCGACGCTTATGTAAAAAACACCAATGACGTATTACTTCCCATTCCGTATGCTGCTTCTACCGGTATCAGCGGCCTTTCTATCCAGAACGCCGGACAGGTACGTAACAAAGGATTCGAATTATCTGTAAACTGGCGCAGTACTATCGGCGATGATTTCAGCTACTATATCGGTGCAAATGCTACTACAGAAAAGAATGAAGTAACGAAGATTACTGCCGGTGGTAACAACATGGCTATTTCCGGTTACTCAGCTCACGGTGCCGGCGGACGCGGTATTAACAGATTTGAAGAAGGACACCCTATGTCATATTTCAACCTGATTGAAACTGACGGTATCTTCCGCACTCAGGAAGAGATTGACAACTACAAAAATAAGGATGGCAAACAAATTCAGCCGGGAGCCCAGCCGGGTGATGTACGCTACAAAGACTGGAATGGCGACGGTGTCATCGATGAGAATGACCAACATGACGTAGGCAATCCGTTCCCTGATTTTACATTCGGCCTACGCTTAGGCGGTGAATGGAAAGGATTCGACTTCGGTCTGTTCTTTGATGGCATGACAGGCAACAAAATATATAACTATCAACGTTATTGCCTCGAATCGGGTAAGTTCAACGGCAATTACAGCACTAAGTTGGCTAACTCATGGAGGCCGGATAATCAGAACACCGACATTCCTCGTTTCTCTAAAACAGACGGTGCAGATAATGGACTGGCATATACTGACAGATGGTTAGAAAACGGTTCTTACTTTCGCCTGAAAACACTAGATATCGGTTATTCACTCCCGAAGAACCTGTTGAAGAAAATAAAACTGGAAAATGTAAGAATTTACACATCGATGGAGAACCTTTTCACATTGAGTAAATATTCGGGCTATTCCCCTGACCTCGGTGAAAGTGGCAGCGTAGATATCGGCGCATCTTACAGCGTATTCTCAAGAGGAATTGACCAAGGACGCTACCCAATACCACGTACTATCTCTTTCGGTATTCAGGTTAGCTTATAATACGAAGATTATACACACTAATTGAATTTATAATATGAAAAAGAACTGGTTATCATATATATGCGTGGCAACTCTCCTTTCCGGAGTGCTAACCTCGTGCAACGAATCCAACTTTCTGGATTTGTCAGACCCCAATCACTTCACAGAAAATAACTTCTGGAGGAATAAAGCTGATGCAGAGAGCGGTCTCGCTGCCGCCTACTCGCCTATTAAATATCAAATGAATGGTTATTACGGCGCATTCGACGGATGGTTGAACTTGAATAGCCGCGGCGATGATATCTTTACGATCCTGAATGAAGAGGCTTCTATGTGGGCCATCGCTACATTCCAGAACTCCAGTACCACAGGAAATGACCCATACGGAGCACTCTATGCAGGTATTCAGCGTGCCAATCTAGTATTGAAGAATATTGATCTGGTTCCGGCAACAGGTATTAGTGAAGAAGACCGTTCCATGATCAGAGGAGAAGCGCTCTTCCTGAGAGGGCTCCAATATTTCTTGCTGGTACACAATTATAAAGAGGTTCCCTTACGGGTAGTTCCATCCAATGAAGATGAAAGCAATAAGCCCGCTGCTAAAGAAGAGCAACTTTGGAAACAGGTAGAAGATGATTTGAAAGATGCTATCGACTGCAACCTTCCTGTGACCCGTTCCGGCGATGAAAAAGGTCGCATTGAGAAAGGAGCCGCTATCGCTATGCTTGGCAAAGTATATCTGTACCAGCACAAGTATCCCGAAGCAAAAGCACAACTACAATTATTAATGAGTGCTCCTTACTATCCGGGACGTTACGACCTGATAGAGAATTTTGCCGAGAATTTTACGACAGCAAATGAAAACAACAAAGAGTCAGTATTCGAATTGCAATATAGCAGCGACGGCGAATTGACATGGGGTAATGAAAGTGGTATCAGCCTCGGCAACTCCCTTCCCCAGTTTGTAGGTCCGGTAGCCGGCGGCGGTTGGGCCAAGCTGATGCCTTCCAGTTTTGCTGTTGGACAGTTTGTGAAAGAAGAACGTCCCGCCGGATCGGATACGAAGTTTGACAAGCGTATATATGCAAGCTTATTCTTCAATCCGGAAGCTATGGGAGACGTAGTAAAGAACGAAAAATGGTATGGTGGCAACCGTTCGATGGAAGACCTCTGGGATGGCAACAGTGGTAAAATGACCGGTGGTGCTCCCACATTTAGTCAGGGAGACGGCAAGTTCCTGCTGAAAAAGTACACTGCATATTTCGTAAATGCGACTAATGCCGACAACATGGGACATAAAGAAGGCAAAGCAAACAACCTACGTGCCATGCGCTTCTCAGAAGTGCTGCTGATGTATGCCGAAGCCTGTGCCATGACAAACGACGCAAATGGTGCAAATACTGCATTGAAAATCGTTCGCCAAAGAGCCGGCTTGGCAGAAAAGACATTTGCCCAAGCAGATCTAATGGCTGAGATCGAACATCAATGCTTGCTCGAATTCTTCGGTGAAGGACATCGTTTTGACGATTTGAAACGTTGGTATACGACTCAAGAGATCAAAGCAATCTTCAATGCTAATGAAAAGCAGGGAGCAGATAACTTCCAAGAGAAATACAAATATTATCCGATTCCTTCCGGTGAATTGAATAATAACAATGCTATGGTACAAACTGAATTGTGGAGATAATACCTTTTAACCAATTAATATTTAGAAAATTATGAAAAAGATATATTCATTATTATTTATAGCACTTTTCCTCTTTTTAGGATACTCTTGCGACGATGGAAGTTTGGATCACAGCGATGTCTACATTCCGGACCCTGTAGAAGAAAACTTTGAAGATGACGGAATTGCGCCGGAGCCAACCACTACCGCTGTCATAAAGATGAAGATTGGAGAAGAGAACAAACACCAAGTGATTGATGGTTTCGGTTGTGCATTCTGTGGATGGTCACACCGTATTTGGAATACCATGCAACGTGATGCGGTGATGGAAGACTTGTTCGGAAAATCAGGTTTAGCCCTGAATATTTTCCGTGGCGAAGTATTCCCTTCTTATTGTAATCCCGAAACGGGTGATATTGAGTTCAAAATGGACCGCAACTTCATGTTGCGACCCGATGATCCTTCTATGATCAATAACTATTGGCGTAACTACAACGGTGAAGAGTGCGGAGAGCAGATGCAACTGGGACAAATGTGGCTGGTTGACCATATTAACAAAAAATTTAAAGATGTCAAATTCTTCTTCTCTGTTTGGTGTCCCCCTGTTGTATGGAAAAGCAATGGTAAACTTAATGGTGGAAGCCTGAAAACAGACTACTACGAAGATTATGCAAAATACCTGATGGATTTTGTAGATGCGTATGAAAAAGGATTGGGCATTGATATCTATGCGATGTCCGGATGGAATGAACCGGACGTTCTATCCAGCATGGGAGGATGGGCCAGTTGCTCTTGGAGCGTAGACCAAATGGCTAAATTCGTACTCGAAAACCTTCGTCCGGAGATGGACAAGAGAGGATATAGTGATATGAAACTGGTATATGGCGAAAATGCCTGGTGGTCATGGGCTACTAAACATATTAACTCAAGTCTTGAAAAGTATCCGGAATTGGCAAACCAGAATATGATTACGGCAGGACACGGCTATTCCACAACAGATGCAAGTATCGCACCTTTCGAGCAAGCGGAAAAGCATAATCTCCATATCTGGCAGACAGAGATCAGTGATGATAAGGACCGTAAGGAAACATGGCCGGATGCAATGAAGTGGGCAAAAACCTTCCACAGTTATATGGCAAATGGTAATGTAAGCGGCTTTGTATGGTGGGCAGGTGCACGCCCTTGCAGCACAACGGGCGAAAACCTAATTCAGCTGGAAGAGGCATTGCCTAGTACAACCTACTATAGAGTACCCCGCTACTATACTTTCGGACAGTACACTAAGTACATCGAACCTGATGCTGTACGTGTGGATGTAGAAGCCGTTTCTTCAGAAGCCGACAAGCTTCCGGAAGAGTTATTGGTTTCTGCTTATATAAAAGACGATACTTATACCATCGTACTGGTCAATGCTTCTGAAAAGGAATCCTTCTCTACTTTAGTGGAGATCGAGGGAGTGGAATTCCAAAATATGAGAACTTATACATCCAGTGAAAATGTGAAATGGCAACAAAAAAAGATCAATCCGTCTTCAAGCGGTTTGCGTGCCATTACTGTTCCTAAATACAGTGTAGTAACTGTGACCGGCAAAATAAAAGGCCACGAAGCTGAATAATGAATTATAAATTAGAGAATACCATGAAAAGAAATATAATATACTTAGCAGGAATCGCATTTTGTGCTATCGGATTATTTTCCGGTTGTGACGAAGATGCACCCAGTTATGCAAATCTGGCTGTAAATACAAAGACCTTAACGATCAATCTGGATGAAGCAACCGAAGGAAGTTTTAATATCGTTGAGGGGAATGGTAACTATAAAGTGATTAGTTCGAATGCCACAGTCGCAACAGCAGTTGTCTCAGGCAACGAAGTAATTGTGACAGGTCTGGAATATGGCACTGCAACATTGACCGTTACTGACTGGGCCAAGAAGTCTGCCAGTGTGCAAGTTATTGTGGATCAGGAACAAGATCTGGTAATAAAGACAAGTTCCACTACTATGTTCTTCGGAGAATACAAGACTCTGGAAGTATATACCGGAAACGGTGGATATAGTATTACCTCCTCCAACGAATCAGTGGCAACTGCTACAATCAGTGAGGACGGTAAAATAGATATTACTTCTATTATCCCGGGCACCACTACGCTGACTGTAAAGGACAAACATAACAAAACGGCTGAGATTTCAGTGAAAGTCATCAGACGCCTGTCCCTTGATCGTTCAGAAGAAATTACTTATCTGACCGTGGGTGAACCTCTTACGATCAAGATTCTAGATGGTAACGGAGGCTACACTTGTACAAACAATGGTTCCGCTACTTATCTGAAATGTACGATGGCAGAAAATGGAACGGACGTAATTATCGAAGGCCTCAAAAGATATCGTTTCAACAAGGCGGTAACCATCAAAGACCAGGAAGGACAGTCCATCAATATTAATGTAGTCTATATAGACGATCCTTATCTGGAAAATCCATCTTACCGCTACTTAATAGCAGGGTCTTCTTCTTATCAGGCTATCTCTACCTCAACAGTAGGCTCTATCACTCATTCAAAAGAATTTAACATGTCTGAATTGGTGATAAAAGGAACAGGAAGTTATGCCAGTGGTTTCTCTGTTCAGTTTACCGGTGACTTGACAGAAGGCAATAAGAGTGATGCAGTATTATATAAAGTAACAAGAAATGCAGTCGATAAGAGTGTGAAATATTCGATAGAAGACTGCCGGATCGATAAAGTGGAAGGCGACTGGTATTGGGTTAGCTTTGTAGAGCCGAATTGCACCGCCCGCTCTTATATGATTACTAAGCAATAATTTGTAAACTTGACACATCCAGTATTTGAAAGTACCCCCATACTTTCAATGTGATGAATATAAAAAAGAGACTGTTCTTGCAACACAGTATATTACATATATCTGTCTGAATTGTGGTCAGTCTCTTTTTATCTCGTCAGGCAACACAGAAGAATCGTATCCGACTCTTTATAATTTTATGAATAGATATGAATAGATATGATAACAGATTACATATTCTTACGAAAGAATATGAAACACTCATCTCACGTGAAAATGAAAAAATACTGCCCGGCAATGGAATATTTGAACGTTACAAATATCCTATTTTGACGGCTGCCCACACTCCCCCCGAATGGAGATATGACTTTAATCCGGAAACCAATCCTTTTTTTATGGAGCGTTTCGGCATTAATGCAGTATTCAATGCAGGTGCTATCAAATTCAACGGAAAATATCTTGTTATGGCACGGGTAGAAGGGCATGACCGAAAATCATTCTTTGCAATCGCCGAAAGTCCCAATGGCTTTGACAACTTCCGTTTCTGGGAATATCCAGTACAACTGCCGGACTTATATCCGGAAGAAACAAATGTTTACGATATGCGCCTGACGAAGCATGAAGATGGATGGATATACGGTATCTTCTGTTCGGAAAGCAGAGATCCGAGAGCACCTGCAGGAGACCTTACATCAGCTATTGCAGCAGCAGGAATCATACGTACCAAAGACCTTAAAAACTGGGAACGCCTGCCAAATCTCATCTCCGGAAGTCAACAACGAAACGTAGTGCTACACCCCGAATTCGTAGATGGTAAATATGCTCTTTATACCCGTCCGCAAGATGGATTCATCAACGCAGGAAGTGGCGGAGGTATTTCCTGGGCATTAATAGACGACATTACCCATGCAGTGGTCAATAAGGAAACCGTCATAGAACAGCGCTATTATCACACGATCAAAGAAGTGAAAAATGGCGAAGGTCCTCATCCTATCAAAACCCCAAAAGGATGGTTGCACCTTGCACACGGAGTTCGTGCCTGCGCCGCCGGACTCAGGTATGTTTTGTATATGTATATGACTTCTTTGGAGGACCCGAGCAAAGTAATCGCACAACCGGGAGGATACTTTATGGCACCTGTAGAAGAAGAAAGAACAGGAGATGTATCCAATGTACTATTCTCTAACGGATGGATTGCGGACGAAGACGGAACCGTGTATATTTACTACGCTTCCTCCGACACACGGATGCATGTAGCAACTTCTACCATCGAACGATTAACAGATTATTGCCTGCACACACCAGAAGATAAACTTCGCTCCACAACTTCCGTGGAAAATATATACGATATTATAGAAGCCAATAAACTGGTCATGTCAGAAAGCATTGTTACATCATAGTTTCAAGTTTATTAATCAACAAAGAAATAGCTTTCAATCAAACAAGGTTTTTATACAGATAGGGTATAAAAGCCTTGTTTCTTTATATCCAACTATACGGACACCTGTCTACTATTATTTTCCGAATAAAGATACTTCTATTCAAATAGTATCAGAATGAGCTAAAATAATATTTGTTTCCTTATCACTTTCCATCTACCTTTGCAACATAGATTATTAATATATAAAACCTAATCAAAATAGCAACATGAAATTACACACACCCGATCTTCTCATCATCTGCGCCTATCTCATTACCATGATTGTCATCGGACTCATTTTGAAGAAACGGGCAGCACAGAATATGGATTCCTATTTCCTGGGTGGCAAATCACTGCCTTTCTATATGCTGGGGCTATCCAATGCATCCGGCATGTTCGACATTACAGGTACTATGCTGATGGTATACTGGGCATTCGCTTATGGCTTTAAAAGTCTTTGGATTCCCTGGTTATGGCCGGTATTCAACCAGATATTCCTGATGGTTTATCTGTCCGTGTGGCTGCGCCGTTCCAATGTACTCACCGGGGCCGAATGGATCAAAACCCGTTTCGGCAAAGGCAAAGGAGCTACCCTTTCTCACACAATCGTGGTAGTATTTGCTTTATTGAGCGTACTTGGCTTCCTGAGTTACGGATTTATAGGAATAGGTAAATTCATGGAAATCTTTATTCCTTGGGAAGTCATCTCACCTTATATTCCTTTCACTGTTTCACCGGAGTATGTTCCTCATGTATATGGCATTTTCTTTACAGCTATCGCCACCTTCTATGTAATGTTGGGAGGAATGCTGAGCATTGTATGGACAGATGTCGTACAGTTCCTTATCATGACGGTGGCAGGCATCGTTATCGTAGTGATCGGTATGCAGATGGTGGCGCCGGATATGATACACTCCTTTGTACCTGCCGGATGGGATTCCCCTTTCTTCGGATGGACGCTCGATATTGACTGGAGCAGCCGGATGAGTTTGCTGACCGAACGAATGGCGAACGAGCCTTACAGTCTGATAGGCATCTTTGTCATGATGGCGTTGCTCAAAGGTATCTTCATGAGTATGGCAGGCCCTGCGCCCAATTATGATATGCAGAAAATTCTGTCCTGCAAGTCTCCCAAAGAAGCGGCGATGATGAGTGGTTCCGTATCCGTAGTGCTGTTGATTCCGCGTTATCTGATGATTATGGGATTTGCATTACTTGCTATCTATTTCTTCAAGGAAGACGGCGGGATGACACAGATGGAAGTGACCCGCACGGACTTTGAGACGATTCTTCCCCATCTGATCACACGATATGTTCCGGCAGGACTTGCAGGATTATTATTGGCAGGTCTACTGGCAGCTTTCATGTCCACCTTTGCTTCTACCGTCAATGCAGCCCCTGCATATATCGTGAACGATATTTATCTGAAATACATCAATCCGAAAGCGAGTGTGAAGACACAGATACGCAGCAGCTATGTCATCTCTGTGGCAGTAGTAGTGGCGAGCACTGTCATCGGATTCTTCCTGAAAGATATCAATGAAATATTCCAATGGATTGTAGGTGCACTATTTGGAGGATACATCGCAGCCAACGTACTGAAATGGCATTGGTGGCGTTTCAACGGTGAAGGTTATTTCTGGGGAATGACTGCCGGAGTAGTGGCCGCTATTGTGATGAAATTTACCGTTCCGGATGCATGGGTACTTTATTTCTTCCCCGTACTATTCAGCGTCTCTCTGATCGGATGTATCATCGGGACTTACAGTGCTCCGGCTACAGATGAAGAGACTCTGATCAACTTCTATGTCAATGTACGTCCGTGGGGATGGTGGAAACCGATTCAAGAGAAAGCAATCGCCCGCTACCCGCATATCCAGACGAATAAAAATTTCAAAAGGGATGCCTTCAATGTGGCGATAGGAATCATCTGGCAATGTACGCTTACCATCATCCCAATGTACCTCGTTGTCCGCGAACAGTTAGGACTTTGGAGTTCTATCACTTTGCTTCTGATTACCACGCTGATATTAAGAAAGACCTGGTACAAGCCTTTGTGCAAGGAGGAAGCGAGATACAACGAAGAGATGAAACAAATCAAATAAGGAAAAAGAATACATAGCTTAACACACTAAAACAGAGAACCGGCCATGAAAAGACTATCAGTAATACTATTGTCATTTTTATTATACCTTCCGCTATACGCTCAATTCAGAGGAACAGTCTATATCGACACCGATCAATCGGGCACATTCGACAAAGGAGACAAACCACTGGCGGGAGTGATGGTAACTGATGGAATGAATGTAGTAAAAACAGATAAAAAAGGACGGTTCTCCCTGCCAGGGTTCGAGAAAACCCGGTTCATCAGCATGACTACCCCTGCCGGGTTCGAGACGCAACAATTCTACCTCCCTGTCAAAGAAAACAGAAAGAGTTATGATTTCCTGCTGACCGAAAGCGAACGGACCCAACCGAGAGAGCATTCTTTCGTTCAAATCACCGATACGGAAGTAACCGGAGGAATGGGACGTTGGGTAACTGACTTACAACAATATGTAAAGAACGAAAAGCCTGCCTTTCTGATTCATACCGGAGATATCTGTTATGAACCGGGATTGAAAATGCACAATCAAGTAGTGAACGCAGAGACTATGAATTGCCCGGTCTACTATTGCATAGGCAATCACGACTTAGTAAAAGGCAACTATGGTGAAGAACTCTATGAATCGATTTATGGTCCGACCTGGTATTCGTTTGATATAGGAAACATTCATTATGTCGTTACCCCCATCGATCACGGAGACAATCCCACCGATTATACTCAAAGGGATGTATATAACTGGCTAAAAAACGACCTCGCCATGATGAAGAAAGATCAGTCATTGATTCTCTTCAACCACGATCTGTTCACCCCCGGCGATACTTTTGTTTTCAAAGCCGATAACGAACATATCCTCGACTTCCGTACCTTCAATACAAAAGCACAGCTCTATGGACACATGCACTACAACTATGTCCGTAATCAAAAAGGTATTTACACGATCTGCACCGGCACACTGGATAAAGGGGGCATCGACCATTCACCTTCTTCTTTCAGGGATATAAAAGTAGATGCAAATGATCATATCACAACGCAACTGCGATACACTTTCATTGAACCGCAAGTCGCCATCGTTTCTCCGATGGAGAATCAAACAACCCCAATACATCCGGACAACAACCTGCTTCCGGTTTCGGTCAACACCTATAACTCACAGGCAAGAACATCGCGTGTTTCTTATATCCTGAATGATTTGGAAAATCATCAGGAAATAGCCAAAGGCGAACTGACTCCCCGCAGTGACTGGAACTGGAGTGAAAACATCCAAATTCCAGCTAATACAGACGGAAAGAAGCTGGGGCTGACAGTGACCTCATTCTTCAACGACGGAAAGAAAGCGACTGCCACAAACCGATTCCTTTATCAAAAGGACTTTAAATTGACTTCCATTCCGGGAAAAGACTGGAACACTTTACTTCAGAATGCCAGTCATTCCGGCGGAATAAATGACTCTCAGATCAAACTTCCCCTGCAACTCCAATGGACAGCAAACACAGGCAGTAATATTTTCATGACGTCCCCCATCATCACCAGACAAAAAGTATTCATTGCCACTACCGACGATAACACGTCACTCAATACATACATTTGTGCATTCGATTTCAATTCCGGCAAACAAATATGGAAATTCCGCACGGAAAACTCAGTAAAGAATACGATTGCCTGTGAAGATGGAATCATTATCGCCCAAGATGCCTCCTGCAATCTCTACGCCCTTGACGCAGAATCAGGAAAACTACTGCGGCAGCAATACATCCACCTGAATAGCTATCCTTATCTGACGGAAGGACTAACAATAGACAAGGGAATCGTTTATGCCGGAATCGGTACCGGACTTTCAGCCTACGACTTGAAAACCGGAAAAGTAATATGGACAAACAAAGACTGGAAACAACGGGAAGGCTCTACCACCACACTCACCGTTGCCGGAGATGTATTAATCAGTGGAACGCAATGGGGAGGGCTATACGGCAACGATATCCGTACAGGCAAACAACTTTGGAAACTCTCTGATAACGGACTCGGTAACCGGGGAGCTTCTCCGGTCTATAAAGATGGGAAATTGTGGATCATTTCTTCCAAGAGCTTTTTCATAATAGAACCTCAAACCGGAGAAGTACTCCAACAAAAAGAGTTATCAGCCAATCTGGATGTTACGTCTACACCGCTTGTCACCGAGCAAGAAATTATATTCGGAACCGCAGACCGTGGAATCATGGCACTGGACAAATCCACACTTTTCATCAAATGGAAAGCTGAAACAAAACCTTCACTCGTATATACAGCCCCTTATTCTTCCACTCCACAAGCCGGAGTAGAAACAAGCCCTGTATTATCACAAGGAATTGTTTACATCGGAGCTTCCGACGGATACTTATACGCCATCGACCAAGCAACGGGAATTATCAAAGACAAGCTGAATCTCGGGGCACCCATTTTCTCCACAGTGGCAGTGTCAGGAAATAAAATGATAGTTTGTGACTTCGCCGGGAATGTCTATTGCATAACTACCCCCTTTTCTCTAAATATCAGTCCGGAGAACGATTTATAACTTTTTATTTTTCCCGGTCAGCTCTCCGGGCACACAGTTTTCTCGCCCCACAGCGTTGTAATTTAAAGATTATCACGTATCTTTGCCCCTCAATCATAAATACGAGATATGGCTATTACAATCAAGAAAGTCTCTACAAAGAGAGAACTTAAGAAGTTTATTCGCTTTAATTACAGGATGTATAAGGGCAACCCCTATTCCGTGCCCGATCTCTACGATGATATGCTCAACACATTCAACAAAAAGAAGAATGCGGCATTCGAGTTCTGTGAAGCAGACTATTTTCTGGCATACCAAGACGACAAAATCGTAGGCCGTGTGGCTGCTATTATCAATAACCGTGCCAACGAAAAATGGGATGCTAAAAACGTCCGTTTCGGATGGATAGATTTCATAGATGATCCTGAAGTATCATCCGCACTTATCAAAACTGTAGAAGACTGGGGAAAAGAACGAGGTATGACCCATATTGCCGGACCACTCGGATTTACCGACTTCGATGCTGAAGGAATGCTGATTGAAGGCTTTGACCAGCTCAGTACGATGGCCACCATCTATAATCACCCGTACTATCCCGTACACATGGAGAAACTCGGTTTCGAGAAAGACGCCGACTGGGTGGAATACAAAATCTACATCCCCGATGCCATCCCCGACAAGCACAAGCGTATCTCCGAACTGATTCAACGAAAATACAACCTGAAGATAAAGAAATACACCTCCGGAAGAAAAATAGCCAAAGACTACGGACAGGAAATCTTCGAACTGATGAACGAAGCATACAGCCCGCTCTACGGCTACTCCCCGCTGACACAACGGCAAATCAACCAATACGTAAAAATGTATCTTCCGATTCTTGACTTACGAATGGTTACCCTTATCACCGATGCCGATGACAAGCTGGTTTGCGTAGGTATCTCGATGCCTTCACTGGCCGAAGCCCTGCAAAAATCACACGGACGATTACTGCCACTCGGATGGTTTTATCTGCTGAAAGCATTATTCATGAAACGTCGTGCCAAAATGCTTGACCTACTGCTTGTAGCAGTGAAACCGGAGTACCAAAATAAAGGTGTTAACGCTTTGTTATTTTCCGATTTAATTCCAGTTTATCAAAAATTAGGTTTTATCTTTGCGGAAAGCAACCCCGAACTGGAACTGAACGGAAAAGTTCAGGCACAATGGGATTACTTTGAGACTAAGCAACATAAGCGCCGCCGTGCGTTCATCAAAGAGATAAAATAAAAAGCAACTATGGAAGAGAACGAATTGATACCTGTAGACAACAACAATACAGTAGAGTACACAGATGACAATATCCGCCACTTAAGCGACATGGAACATGTACGCACACGCCCCGGTATGTATATCGGCAGGCTGGGCGACGGTGCGCATGCCGAAGACGGAATCTATGTCCTTCTGAAAGAAGTCATTGACAACAGTATCGACGAGTTCAAGATGCAAGCCGGTAAGAAAATCGAAATTACCGTTGAAGAAAACCTCCGTGTCAGTGTTCGCGACTACGGTCGAGGCATTCCGCAAGGAAAACTAATTGAAGCCGTAAGCATGCTGAATACAGGTGGTAAGTACGACAGCAAGGCATTTAAGAAAAGCGTCGGTCTGAACGGTGTCGGTGTAAAAGCCGTCAACGCATTGAGCTCTCGTTTTGAAGTACGCAGTTACCGTGACGGTAAAGTACGCATCGCCACTTTCTCGAAAGGCAACCTGCTAACTGACATGACGCAGGACACCGAAGAAGATAACGGAACATACATCTTCTTCGAACCGGATGCCACACTGTTCGTAAACTACTGCTTCAAGCCCGAATTCATCGAGACAATGTTACGCAACTACACGTATCTGAATACGGGACTTGCCATCATTTACAACGGCCACCGAATCTTGTCACGTAACGGTCTGGTAGACCTGCTGAACGACAATATGACGGCAACCGGACTCTATCCTATCATCCACCTGAAAGGAGAAGACATCGAAATTGCTTTTACACATACCGGACAGTACGGAGAAGAATATTACTCCTTCGTCAACGGGCAGCATACTACCCAAGGAGGTACTCATCAAAGTGCCTTCAAGGAACACATCGCCCGCACCATCAAAGAGTTCTTCAACAAGAACATGGATTACACCGATATTCGTAACGGGCTGGTGGCAGCCATCGCCGTCAACGTAGAAGAACCGATCTTCGAAAGCCAGACTAAAACCAAACTGGGCTCTACCAATATGGCTCCCGGAGGTATGACAGTCAACAAATACGTAGGCGACTTCATCAAACTGGAAGTAGACAACTTCCTGCACAAGAATACGGACGTAGCGGAAGTGATCCAACAAAAAATACAGGAATCGGAAAAAGAACGCAAAGCGATCGCCGGCGTAACAAAATTGGCTCGCGAACGTGCTAAAAAAGCCAACCTGCACAACCGGAAGCTACGCGACTGCCGTATTCACCTCAACGACCCGAAAGGGAAAGGAATGGAAGAAGACTCCTGCATCTTCATCACCGAGGGAGACTCAGCGAGCGGCTCCATCACCAAAAGCCGCGACGTAAACACACAGGCAGTATTCAGCCTCCGTGGTAAACCGCTGAACTCATTCGGACTGACGAAAAAGGTAGTTTACGAAAACGAAGAGTTCAACCTGCTGCAGGCTGCCCTTAATATAGAAGACGGCATTGAAGGACTACGCTACAACAAAGTAATCGTAGCTACCGATGCCGATGTGGACGGCATGCACATCCGCTTGTTACTGATTACTTTCTTCCTGCAATTCTTCCCCGATCTGATAAAGAAGGGGCATGTATATATTTTGCAAACGCCTCTGTTCCGCGTACGCAACAAGAAGAAAACGATCTATTGCTACAGCGATGAAGAACGGGTGAATGCTATCAATGAATTAAGTCCCAACCCTGAAATCACCCGATTCAAAGGTTTGGGAGAAATTTCACCGGACGAGTTCAAGCACTTTATCGGCAAAGACATGCGTCTGGAACAAGTGACATTACGTAAGACTGATGCCGTGAAAGAACTTCTGGAGTTCTACATGGGCAAGAATACAATGGAACGACAGAACTTTATTATAGACAATCTGGTTATAGAAGAAGACTTGGCATCATGAGAAGAGCAATATTTCCGGGTACTTTCGACCCCTTCACCATCGGTCATTATTCGGTAGTGAAACGTGCACTCACCTTTATGGACGAGGTTATTATCGGAATCGGTATCAACGAAAACAAGAATACCTATTTCCCCATCGAGAAAAGAGAAGAAATGATCCGGAATCTCTACAAAGACAATCCCTGCATCAAAGTGATGTCTTATGACTGTCTGACGATAGACTTTGCGCAACAGGTAGAAGCGCAATTTATCGTCCGCGGTATCCGCACAGTGAAGGATTTCGAGTATGAGGAAACGATTGCAGATATTAATCGTAAACTGGCGGGTGTCGAAACCATCCTGCTCTTCACGGAACCGGAACTGACCTGTGTCAGTTCAACCATTGTACGTGAACTGCTGACCTACAATAAAGATATCAGCCAGTTTATCCCCGAAGGAATGATAATCAGCGAATAATAATCAAGTTAAGCACTTGCCCCAAAGAGAACAGCAGGCAAACTTAACCCAATAATACAGAAGATGATAAAAAAGCTAACGATACTGTGTATTTGCCTGTGTGCTATTAGTGTACAAGCTCAGAACTTCGGTTCTTCCGCCATGCGAAAACTACAGATGGCAGAATTTGCCATTTCCAACTTTTATGTAGACAAAGTAGATGAAGACAAACTGGTAGAAGAAGCCATCATCAAGATGCTGGCACAGCTTGACCCGCACTCCACCTACTCGGATGCCGAAGAAGTGAAGAAAATGAACGAACCGCTTCAAGGCAACTTCGAAGGTATCGGTGTACAGTTCCAGATGATTGAAGATACCCTACTCGTCGTACAACCTGTCAGCAACGGACCTTCCGAGAAAGTAGGTATCCTTGCCGGAGACCGTATCATAGCTGTTAACGACTCCACCATCGCAGGAGTAAAGATGAGCACGGAAGATATCATGAAACGCCTGCGTGGACCGAAAGGCTCAAAAGTTAATCTGACAATTGTCCGTCGTGGCGTACAAGAACCGTTAATATTCACTGTGAAAAGAGATAAGATTCCTATTCTCAGTCTCGACGCTTCTTACATGATTCAGCCAAAGACCGGATATATTCGTATCAACCGTTTCGGAGCCACCACTGCCGAAGAATTCAAGAAAGCTATGACGGCTCTCCAGAAGCAAGGTATGAAAGACCTGATTCTCGACCTGCAAGGCAACGGCGGAGGATATCTGAATGCCGCTATCGACCTTGCCAATGAATTCTTAGGGCAAAAGGAACTGATTGTTTACACCGAAGGCAGAACTGCACAGCGCAGCGAATTCTTCGCCAAAGGAAACGGAGATTTCCGTACCGGTCGCCTCATCGTACTGGTAGACGAATACACTGCTTCTGCCAGCGAGATTGTGAGCGGTGCAGTACAAGACTGGGACAGAGGTATCATCGTAGGCCGCCGTTCTTTCGGCAAAGGACTGGTACAACGTCCTATCGACCTTCCGGATGGTTCTATGATCCGACTGACCATTGCACGATACTATACTCCTGCCGGTCGTTGCATCCAAAAGCCTTATGACAGTTCGACTGATTACAATAAGGACCTGATAGAACGCTTTAATCACGGAGAACTGATGAATGCCGACAGTATTCACTTCCCCGACTCTCTGAAAGTGCAGACCAAGAAACTGAAACGTACTGTCTATGGTGGAGGCGGCATCATGCCGGACTACTTCGTTCCAATCGACACAACTCTCTACACAGATTATCACCGGAATCTGGTCGGAAAAGGAGTCATTATCAAATTCACGATGAAATTCATAGAGGATCACCGGAAAGAATTGGCTGACAAATATAAGAAATTCGAGCACTTCAACGAGAAGTTCATCATTGATGACGATATGCTGGCCACTCTCCGTGAAATGGGCGAGAAGGAAGGTGTGAAGTTTAACGAAGAGCAATATCAAAAATCATTGCCGCTTATCAAAACGCAACTCAAAGCACTGATAGCCCGTGACCTCTGGGATATGAACGAGTACTTCCGGGTGATGAATGCCACGAATGAAAGTGTTCAGAAAGCTTTGGAAATCCTCCGCTCGGGTGAGTATCAGAAGAAGTTGAAATAAATATCGAAAAATAAAACAGATAAACCGTACCCGATCAGACACCTTGGTTGTAGTATAAGTAAAATCATTAAAACAGAAGTATGATACGACAGTTTGATTTTACTTGGACAGCAATCGGCTGGTTACTGATCGGATACGGTTTATTTTTTGCCCTTCCCCTTTTGCAGGCACAGACCTCTGCAAAGAAGTTCTCACTGGAACTGAAAAAAGAAGGTCTGCCCGAAGCACTGAAACAAATAGAAAAAGCGGGCGGAAAGAATATTCTCTTCACCTACAACGGAACAGAAAGTTATCGGGTAACCGTCAGCATCCGCGAAAAAACGGAGCACGAAGCCATTGACCTTGTATTAACCGGCAAACCTTTTGTCTGTATCGAACGGGAAGAGTATTTCGTCGTACAGCGCAAGAAATCGGACAAAGCCATCGCCGTAGAAGGCAAAGTATATGACGAAAAAGGGATGCCCCTGCCTTTTGTCAACATTCTCGCCCTTGCCGCTGATTCCAGTTTCCTTGCCGGAAGCGTGACCGAAGAAGACGGCTCCTTCCATCTGCCTCCGATAGCGGGAGAAGACTGTTTGCTGAAAGCGACTTACATAGGATACTGTCCTCAAATAATCCCCTGCCGCCAACAAAATACCATCCGCCTGCAACCCGACACAGAGCTACTGAGAGAAATAGTCGTCACCGCTTCCCGCCCGCTGATAGAACGGAAAGACGGAACGCTGACAGCCAACATAGCCGGAACGCCCCTTTCACTGATGGGGTCAGCCAAAGAAATGATCTCCCACCTCCCTTTTGTCACCGGCTCGGACGGAGAATATACCGTACTGGGCAGAGGCACCCCCGAAATCTATATCAACGGTCGCAAAGTCAGAGACAAGACTGAACTGGACCGCCTGCAAGCAAATGAAATACTATCGGCAGAAATCATCACTACACCGGGCGTACAATATGGCTCTTCGGTGGGCGCGGTCATCCGTCTGCGCACCATCCGCAAACGCGGACAGGGAATGAGCGGCAGTTTCTACACTGACTACTCGCAAGGACACGAACCGATCGGTAACGAAGGCATCTCCTTGAACTACCGTACCGGCGGACTAGATATTTTCGTGAAAGGGGACTTTGCGGAAATCAACAATTACAGAACAGGTACCTCCAGTCAGGACATTTATGCCTCATCCGACTGGAACCAATCGACAGAGGATAAGAGCAAACAAACCTATCGTACCTTCAACGGTGAACTGGGATTCAACTACGAAATCGACGAAGATCAGTCATTCGGCATGCGCTATATGCCCGGCACGAACATAGGCAATGCACATACTACCAATGAAGGGATAACTCGCATTCTGCAAGACGGCAAAGAAGTAGACCATCTGCACGCTCTCCGCCAAACAGATGCCCATACCGGCTGGTGGCAGGCAGCCAACGGATACTACAACGGTACATTCGGCAAGTGGAACATCGACTTCAACGCCGACTACCTGTACGGACGCGACCGCATCCATCAATATGCCGAAAACAACGGAACCGAAGACGCCACTTCGAGCAACCGCGTACGCAACCACCTCTATGCCGCCAAACTGCTGATCACCGCCCCACTCTGGAAAGGCAAACTCAGTTTCGGCACAGAAGAGACATTCACCAACCGCCACGACATTTTCCTCCAAAGCGGCTTCTCCGCCGATGCCGACGACCGCATCAAACAAACGATGTTCTCCGGCTTCATCGACTACAGCCTGCCATTGGGAAAGTTTAATATCTTAGCCGGACTGCGCTATGAATTTCAACAAACAGATTACTACGAGAAAGGGATTCACCAGGACGGACAAAGCCCCATCTACCACGACTGGATACCTGTAATCAGCATCAGATACACTTCCGGAAACTGGTTTCTCGCCCTTTCTCACCGCACTCTGAAATACAGTCCCAGCTATGACATGCTCACCAGCGCCATCACCTATCAGAACAAATACTCCTATCAGAGCGGAGAACCGTTTCTCGTTCCTCAGATACACCGTTCAACCACCTTCGATGTCGGATGGAAATGGGTCAACTTCAACATCAACTACGACCATTGCTGGAATATGTACACCAACTACACCCGACCGTATGACGACATCAACCATCCCGGCGTACTGCTATTCGGTATGGCAAGCATTCCGCATACCAACATATACGGAGCCGGCATCGCCCTCTCACCGAAAATCGGCATCTGGCAACCTCAGTTCACCACCAGTGTCAACTGGTACGACTCACATGCTGCCTGCGTAGGCATTCCCCAAAACTGGAATGAACCACGATTCCATTTCAATTTCGACAACAACTTCAGTTTCCCTAAAGGTTGGTTCTTCAACATCAAAGGAATACTGTCACCCGGTGCCAAACAAAGTTACGCCATCTGGAAAACCGAAGGAAGAGTGGATGCCCAACTGACCAAATCGTTCCTAAAGGACCAGTCGTTGAAAGTATCAGTAACTGCAAAAGACATCTTTCATACTGGCTACAGATACTTCACCATCTATGGTGACCGGACCTTTAGTTCCAACCGTGATTACCTTGATCAACAGCGTTTCGGCATCCGACTGAGTTATCAGTTCAACGCCACGAAGAGCAAATATAAAGGAACCGGAGCCGGAGCAAGCGAAAAGTCACGTTTGTAAACTGGTAGTTTGAAAGAGAAAAGCTACTTTTACAGCCACAGAATCCTTAAAAGAATGTTCCTGTTCCATAAAAGTCAAACAAAGCGAGAAGCCTTCGGACAGATGTTTACGGAAATGTATCCGCGAATGGTACGATATGCCACACAATTGATGGGGGATAGAGAAGAAGCACGTGATATAGTGAGCGAAGTAATGGAACAAGCTTGGAAACATTTCGAGCAATTGAACAAGAATGACCGGGGCGGATGGATATACACAGCCGTCCGCAACAACTGCCTCAACCGCTTGAAGCATCTCCAAGTAGAGCAGGAAAATGTAAAAGCTCTCTACGAAGCAACACTGGCTGATGTAGAAAATAACTATCGGGAACACGAAGCGCTGCTACAAAAAGCGGAAGCGATTGCCCGAAGTCTGCCTGAACCAACTTGCACGGTACTTCGTTTGTGCTACTACGAACATCTTACCTACCGGGAAGTCGCCCGGCAGCTTGGTATCAGTCCCGACACAGTAAAAAAACATATATCTAAAGCTTTGCGTACACTACGCGAAGCCATGAAAGATTAAAAAGGAGGACAGGTTATGAAAGAGAAAGAAAAATGTACGATGAAAGCGGAAGATTCCAGTTATGGACCGGTAGCAGATAACCGTTGTCCATTCTCTGAAGATGCTGAGATACACCGCTTGCAGAACGCCTTCGGTGAAGCATTGGGTGATATGCCCCTGCCGGAAGAAACCCGGAAAGAATGGAGTATATTCGTGCAACGTCAAGAACAGAAAAAACGGAAACTCCATCTCCGCATCTGGTTGTCCGGCGGCGTAGCAGCAATGCTCGCTTTATCCATATTGCTCTGGTCGCCCTGGCAGAAAACGGATAACAGACAGTTTATCGAAATCTTTAGTGCCCTCCATGCACCGGAGCAGATTACAACCACGGAAGAAAACGGCATCATCATCATCTCTACCCCACCAGCTACAACGACCAAAGTCACTTTGGAGGACGGAAGCAAAGTACTGCTAAACGCAAACAGTCGTCTGGAATACCCGAAAGAATTTGCTTCCAAAAAGAAACGTATCGTAAGTCTTACCGGAGAAGCACGTTTCGAAGTTACTAAGGACAACCACCATCCCTTTATCGTCTCCGCCGGGAAGATGCAAACACAGGTACTGGGTACTGTATTCGATGTAAACGCTTATCCCGGCAATCCTCCTGTCGTCACACTATACCAAGGACATGTGAGTGTAGGCAAAGTAAAATCTCTACCCGAAAAGAGAATATTGCCCGGACAATGCGCTACATTAACGGCAAACGGTGATATTCAGTTATCAAAAGCCACCCAAACAGAAAATGAAGGGTGGCTCAAAGACGAATTTTATTATGATAATACCGAGATGCTAACAGTACTGCAAAATATAGGCACTTGGTATAATATCAGCATCATCTGTCATTCGGCGGACCTGCTACACAAACGAGTTCATTTCCGCTTTAGCCGGAACGTCCCGATAAAGACTTTGCTGAATGTACTGAATGATTTAAACATTGCACACTTTCAGTATGACAATAAACAGATAATAGTCGAATAAACTTCTAGTAAGAACTGTACGGTCTGATAAACAGAGGAAAAAGAATCAAAGTATAAAACAGTTTTTATTCAAAGGAATAAACAAATAATTCTCTTCTATGAAAGCGGTTTACTCAATAATGTTATAATCGAACGTGCCGGAATCCTGACCGTTTTTCCACTCTTTACCTTTTCAACGGGCATTAAGTCTTCTCCTTCTATATCAGAAGTCCGATAAACTTGCCATTGAACTCTGTTACCGTCAATTTTGTCGATGGCAAATTCTTTCTCCGCCTGTGCATAGTTAATGAGAACAATAACGTACGAACCATCCGCATTTTTATAAGCAGAGCACATCAACCCCTGTTGATCCGTATCACCACCGGGAATTAAATTCTTCATTTTATCGAAAGCAGAAACAGTCAGGCGGACAGCTCCCGGACGGATAAAGCGACTGTAATTACCCAATGCCCACATAAGTTTGGAATCTTCCACACGTCCATCTCTGAGATCTTCATCGGTATATTCCCGAATCAATCCGTCTTTATAATCGCCGCCAATGGCACGCCACCACTGCCAGCTCTTCGCTCCCGCATACACGATGTCATGATGGATGATACGAGCGACGTAAAGCGCTGTCTTCATCGTACGGTCGAAGCCGTGACCACCGCCTATCTCTTCATCATTCCCCATGATGCAGGTTTCTGACTGCCAGAAGCCGACGTTGTATTTATCCAAGGCTTCACGCAGTTCGCAGCGCTTGGCACGCAATTCACTCAGAGGAGTCGTTGTCCAGTAGCTATGTCCAAGCATTAATCGGGGAACATTGGGTATATCCCCCAAATAAGTATCCACACTATCCGGACAAAAGAAAGACTGAATCTGATAGCCACGCTGCCAATCCGTTTGATGGGTACGGAGCATACAACGATAATCCGAAGATTCATTCACCATAATCTGCGTATCCATTTTCCGGTTCACAAACTCTTTGCTCAGCAAACGAACGGTCCGGGCAACTTCCCGATTGGTTGCCGGAGAACCTTCTTGCTTCGGTCCTACCCAGTTCCAATGCCCGTCCGGTTCATTGAAAGGGCATATATAGTCAAACTTAATTCCATCCTGCCTCTCTACTCCTTCTACTACATCTGCCAGAAAACGTGCATACTTCTCGTAACAGTCCGGTTTCAAGTTTGCCGTCCCTCCACGACCGGTATTAGTAGCCAAACCGTTTTGAGTATAATACACAGGAGGAGAATTAAGGAAAGCAAGAAACTTGGTAACACCCCGTTCCTTTGCCAGTTTCAAGAAGTTACGCTGTCCCTGTTGCTTATTCCAGTCGTACGTTCCGTCCGCTTGCAGAAAACATTCGGTACGCATCCAAGGTGAAGCAATCTGGCTTGCTTCACCTTGTTCCGTACTACCTGCTCCAACGTTGAAACGCCAGAGAGACAAACCAATCCCTTTCGGTTTACCATTCTCATCATTCTCCATGCTGAACAGCCAGTCAGCGATCTGATTTTGTTTTTCCTGCGGCCATAAACCAATGAACTGCATACTCCAGGCATCAGAAGCACCGAAATAGTCCATTGTCTGTAGCGGTTTATCCACTTCAATCTGATAGCACAGATCAGGGACAGGCTGAGAACATCCACCTACTATCCCCATATATAAAAAACCGAAAGCGCCCAAAAACATTTTACCTTTCATTACCTAGTCTTACTACCTATTAAAATATGCTCACGATCAGTTATTCTTTAAAACAACGCCTCCTTGCGGTTGAATGGTCAACTGAAACTTGCCATCAGATTTTACATTATACTGCCGTAACTGTGGTTGCAATTGTTTGTCATCACTATAGAAAGAAACTGATTTTCCGGCAAACATCGGTAAATCCAGTTTCAGTTTCAAGGGTTCTTTAGTAGCGTTCACAGCAGCCAGATACCAACTATCACCATGACGACGGGCCAGCACTACATATTTCCCGGGATAACCATCAACAAAACGACTCTCATCCCACTCAGTAGGAACTTCTTTCATAAAGTCAATGCAGACCGGGGAAACATCTGTCAGATTATTAGGAGTCAAAGCAAAGTTCTGAACCGGATTTTGGAATAAAACAGCAGTCGCTAACTGAAATACATCTGTAGTCCGGCGTGTTGTTCCCCCGTTATTTCCCTTATTCAATCGTCTGTTGAAGAAACAGCCGCCAAATTCCATAGAACCGACCGAATTACGTATAAAGGGGTGTAAACAAGCATTGAAAGCCTCTTCATCACAGAAATGCTGATTGAAAATCATATTCTCCGAAGCCAGCACCGCTTCACTGCCTACATAATTGGGATACATCCGTTCCCAGCCACGCGGCAAAGTACAACCGTGGAAGATAACCATCAGCCCATGATCATCGGCATCACTCAATATAGCTTCGTACAAACGCATTGTCTCCTGCTTGTCACCGCCGAAGAAATCGACCTTAATACCTTTTACTCCTTGACTTTGCAACCATTTCATTTCGCGCTTACGGGCAATAGGGTTATCCATCAAATTCGTAGGCCCTTGTTCGATATCATTCCAATAGCCGCTGGAACTATACCACAAAAACATATCCACCTTCTTACTCTGTGCATATTTAATAAGTTGCCCCATACGCTCATAACCGATATTCGTATTCCACCAATTATCTATCAGTACATATTCGTAACCCATAGTTGCAGCCAGATCGATATAGCGCACCTGATCATCATAGTTAATACTACCATCCTGCCAGATTATCCAACTCCATGTTCCCCGTCCCATACGATATTGGTGTTCCGTTTCATACAGCGGTTCGACTACATCCCACGGGACAGTCGTTTCCACAATAGGCTTCAATGTTTCCCCCACAGTAATAGTACGCCAAGGAGTAGAACCGGGTAAAGAGAAAGCCGGTTCTACCGTTCCATTACCATTGTTCTCTTCAGGCATAGGAAAGGTAACTGTATAAAGACTTCCCTCTGTGACATCGCTCAGACGTGAACCGCAATAGCGGCTGTCCACTCCCGTCTCACTGACAAGCACCCAACCATTTTCCCCGATTTTAAACAAACAAGGGAACGTATATCCATGTCCATATTGTGAACGCACATCCATCGGGATATCTGCCTTGTACTCTTCTTCGTAACTAGGTTTCGTCCGTTTCCAGCCAATCATAGGATCACTCTGCGGACAAAGAAAGGTGGTAGTTCCGGCAGGAAAACGGAATCCCGTTTCTTCGCTATTCACTACAACACTTCCTGTCTCTCCCTGACGAGGCAATGTATACCGGAAAGCTACATCATTGTTGCTCACCCGAAACGTTACATTCACTTTCTGCCCCTTATCATTAGAGAAATAGCAAACCAGTTCATTAGCACGATAGTGTATGCGGGAAAATTTTATGCGCGACTGAGTATAAACGGTATCAATCTGCTTCTCCTGATGTCCGATCAGCTTCATTCTTTTGACAAAACTACCCAAATTCGTTTCCAACCCCAACGGGGAAGATTCGAGCATCTGCTTTCCGTTATAAACAAGAGAGTAGGATGCCTTGCCTTCTTCCGGACACGAAACCGTGACCTGCAACTTACCATCAGGTCCGTTAACAACCACATTCTGTGCAGTCAGCGACGAAACAACTGTCGTCAACATAAAAGCGAAACCTTTTAGTCTATTCTTCATCATATCAAATATTTAATAGTCAATATAGGCAGGCGGATATTTTCCGCCTGCCATATTTATAAAAGCAATCTAAAACAACTGATAACCTTTTAAGATTCATGATTTGAATCACAACCCATATGCATATATCTCTGCCAAAGAAGTATTGAGGTCTCTGTTACTTTGTGTAATCTGTACCTTGAAATAACGGCCTTGTACCGGAGTCTCCAAAGTAAAGTTCTGAGTAGCATGAATTTTCTTCATAGTGAACGTTCCGACTTCTGTCCAGTTTACCTTATCATCACTCACATAAAAGACTCCTGTACCCGCATCCATATAACTATCATGTTGTCTTTGTACCAGACCAAACTGAGTAAATGTATATGACTCTTTGGTATCAATAATCAACTCATGAGGTAAAGCATGGGTACCACTCTGCCAGGACGAATGCCAGTAAGTCGAAAGATCGCCGTCCAATGCACATGAAGGCACACCATTTCCGGAACCTTCACCACTCGGTTCTTGTGTATTGGCCTCTATCGTCCAACTCGTACGATCTAACAGCGGACCAAGAATACGAATAGTCAAAGGATACACATCATTGGTTGAAGAGATACCAAATATAGAAACCGATTCAATACGGATAGGTAACATATAATCACCCGGTTCCAACTGATCAGCGTTTATTGTGACAGCCAATTCCGTATTCGTAGTACCGGGAGAAAGAGTCATCTGATCCTGAAAAGAATAACTGCCATCCGGCAAAGCCTGAAATATAGTCTTATTCTTTGTATTATAAGCTGTGCGATATGCATCGTCTACAGCAAACTCACAGTTTATCTCCCAGCTATTTTCCGTATCAAGCCCCAAAGCGACTTTTTCGGTAACAGCAGAACCATAACTATACTCCTTCACAGATACAGCCGAACTTTCAAATCCAAAAGACGGGGTGATGACTCCGGTTATTTGCAGAAACAGCTCATTCTTCTCACTATTTACAGAGTCATTTTCACTTACAACCTGCAAAGGCAATACCCATACCGCATCCGGATTGGCTGTTATCATAGACTTAATATTCTCCGGGTCCAATGACACCGTAACCGGTTTATAACGGTCGGTAGCCGAAAAATCCAGATGGGTCGACTCTATCGAATAACAGTCTGTACCTATCAATTTATAGTTTACAGCCTCAGGATCACTATACTCGTTGTCAAGTTCTTCCTGCGTCAACACATAAATGTCTGCGCTGGCAGTCAGACTGGGTTCACTTCCCGATTTGAATATTGAAAAAGTGTATGCATAGCTCTCCCCCGTATCATACAAAGTCACTTCCTGTTTACCACTATTATTCACATACAATATCTTATGATACTGTTCCGGGACCAAGCTGTCCAGATCATATTTTGATTCATCGCAGGCACCCAATAAAAGCAGGCTTCCCGCCAACAATAATGTATTTCTTATTTTCATAATGCATTGTTTTTAGATGATTAATAACCGGGTGCCTGCACCATCTGCGGATTACTGTAAAGTTCATCCATATCACTTCTCGACCATACCGGAAGCAGATACAACCGATCGTCCCATTTAAAAGGCTGGTCAATCTGAGTTGGTGTGTTGAATTCCTCGAAATTCGGGTTTAGAGCTAGTCCGTTCAAACCATAGCGGAGTCCTGCTTTAAGCATTTGTGGAGCAATTGCCCAACGACGTAAGTCATAATAGCGGTGTCCTTCTTCGTACAACTCAATAAAGCGTTCATTGCGTACCCATTCCGTTATATTCATATCTGTCAGGTCAGCTGTTTCCAGGTCTCTGACTCCGGCACGTTTGCGGATTACGTTCAGATTCTCAATAGCATTCGGTGTATCGTCCAATGCTGCGTAACATTCTGCCAGATTCAGATAAAGTTCCGCCATACGGATAAACGGACGTCTTGAAGGAGTATGGCTACGGGTTCCACTTGCACTGAAACGTATATTCGGATCAATAAACTTCTTCGACAAATAACCGGTACCTGCTATATTGCGTGAATCGGAAGAACGCCATCCATTGGTATTGGTGTTTTTGAAATTCAGCCAAAGTGGATTACCATTATTGATTTTCTTTGCATACTCGCAACCATCAAAAGCAATCCATGCATAGAAACGAGCTTCACGCTTGGCATTCAGTTTGATGATATCATTCTTCACATCTTCACTATCCAGCCCGTTAGTTGCGAGTTCGGGACTCGAAGTTCCTTCATAAAAACGGGTATACCATTCTGACTTCGGATAAAAATCACTGTCCTGTTCCGGAAGTTCTCCATTCTCTGTATAAAAGTGTTGCACAGCGTACAAGGTAGGTGCCAGACCTGCCCAACCGCCTGCCCAACTTCCATCACTTTTCTTCACTACACGGTTCGGCAAACGAGAGTCGGTAGCTTCTCCACCATTATTCACATCTGAGTCAATACGCTGTCCCCAGATAATTTCTTTGTTATTGTCCCCTTCATTGGCAGTAATCAGATACTGGAACATACGGACACGCTCTTTGAATTCCTCATTTTCCGGTGTGTCTTCTTCCTTACCCGGAATAAAAGGTAATTCCACTCCGTCACGTTCCGCTTTCTTGTTAGCTGTATCAATATCGAACAAGTCATGACCAGCTGCTTTGGCAGCTGTCAGAGCTTCCTGGCACGCAGTCAATGCACGGTTCCATTTTTCACGGTCGTAAGAGTTGCTGACCAGTTCTTTGCCATAATCCGGTGTTTCATAATTCTCATTCTGCCAGTCCGGCTTAAAGAAAGAACCATTCCATAGCGGAGAAGCGGCATACAGCAGTACACGAGCTTTAAGACATTTACAAATGGTAGAAGTAGCACGACCGAGGTCTTCCGTCGCTCTCGTAGCCGGAAGAACATTGGCTGCATCATCCAGTTTACCTACAATGTAATCCACGCAGTAGTCAAAATGTGAACGTCCGGGAATCTGATCGTTTGTTATATTCGGATCTACTTTCTCTGTAATGAGCGGACACGGTCCAAAAGCCTGCAACACACGAAAATGATAGTATGCTTCCAGGAAATAACATTCAGCTTTGTATTGTGCCTTGTCATCTTCGGTTACTCCAGTAGGCTGTAGCTCATCTATCAGACTCAGGAAATGATGCACATAACCCAGCCAGTTGTAGCTGGGTGTCCAGATATTCATGTCATCACCACCCCAACTGTTGTAATAAGAAGGCGAAATCGTTCCCCACGCTACTTGTTGTTGATAATCATCCCACATCTTAGGTGATATAAGTTCATCAGCAGATTGTTCGAATGCTTTAAATTCGAACGGATGTACACGGGGAATATAGCCGTAACAAGTAAACAGGAAATTCAGCGTAGCAGCTTCATCTTTCATGGTATCATCAAAGTCAGCTTGTGCAGGCGGAATGACGTCCAGATAATTACAAGAAGTCAACAGGCAGCAAGGGATCAGCAAGGTCCGTGATATTTGGATTATTTTTTGTATTAGTTTCATACTTCTTTTCTGTTATAAGTTAAACTGTGCTTTTAGAAAGTAAATTGAACGCCTAAGTTAAAGGTTCGTTGCAAAGGATAAGCATTCCAAGAAAGTTCCGGGTCCCATAACTTGAACGGACTAAACACCGCCAGGTTGTCACCGCTAAAGTAAACACGGCAATATGGAAAACGATAACCTACTTCCAGACTCTTAAAACGCAAGAAATTTCCATTGCGCATCCAGTAAGAACTAGGCTGAGTATTATTGGAAGTATCGGCACTGGTTATACCCAAACGAGGATAAGCCGCATTCGGATTCGGGTTATCTACCGACCAATGATCATCAGCAATCCATTGCATCAGGTTGCGTTCCAGACTTTCAGTAGTCATACCATCGCCACCGCCGGAAAGGAAAGGAGCATATCCGCTGTTGATCATGATCTTGCGTTTTGCTGAACCATTGAAGAATACACCCAAATCAAACTTCTTATAGGTTAGATTCAAGCCGAAACCATATTGAATACGGGGAACACTATTATAGGGAGACAGCATCACCTGATCTTCCGTTGTAATGGCTCCGTCGCCATTGATATCACGATACTTAATATCGCCCGGCATAATGTTGGCTCCCAGTTGTGACTGATCCGGCCAGTTAGCTATTTCTTCCTCACTGGTAAATAATCCTTCAGCTACATAACCGGTCAGGGTATTCAATGGCTTCCCTGTTTTAGTCTGCCATACATAAGGATACTCCGGCTCATCGACATACTTATATTCATTCTGATTATAAGTAAAGTTACCACGGAAATCTACAATCCAATCTTTGCCAAACCGCTTATTCCAGTTCACGCTCAATTCGACACCACGGTTGATTACCTCACCAATATTACTCCAAGGCAGAGATCCCCAGTATCCTAACATATTCGGCCAAGATGAACGTGCCATCAAAATACGGTCACGATGATCGCGGAAATAATCAAAAGTAATATTCAACTGATTGAACAGAGACATATCAAAACCGACATCAAACTTCTTCACATGCTCCCAACCTGCATTTTCAACAGCTAATACATAGAAAGCAGGACCTTTTCTGTTTATTTCATTGGAAGGAAGACCGGTCCAGAAACTGTGTCCCGCACCAATACTGATGTTATTTTGATACAAGAAGTGCGGAGCACTGCCGTTAAACTCATCACTACCGACCAAACCATAAGAAGCTCTAAGTTTTAAGTGGTCGACATACTTACTCATCGGTTCCCAGAACTTCTCAGAACTTACCACCCAACCAACGGAAGCAGCAGGGAAAAATTCAAAACGTTCACCGGATGCCAGACGTTCAGAACCGTTATAGCCAAAGTTAAATTCAAATAAATAACGGCTAGAGTAATCGTAAGTCAAACGCCCTGAGTAACCTTGATTACGGTTAGGTAATACACTACTACGATATTCACGCATCATATACATAAGCATCGCAGTCAGATTATGATCGCCAAAGCTACGCTTCCAGTCAGCACGAAAATCAAAGTAGAAGGTCTGATCGGCACTTTTGCTGATATCCGACTGACTAACATAGTCCGATCCGGTCTGTAATGTCTGAAGTTCATATTGATTTGTTCCGGAATCATAAGATCCATCTTTCACTTTATAGTAATAAGGTGTAATGGAACGGTTATAAGTAGATTCCGACCAGTTCTTAAAGTTAACCAATGCTTTTACGCTCAAACCTTTGGTAAGGAAACTCAAATCCTGAGTGATATTCAATGAGGTATTCAGCGTATTATAGTTACCTTCTTTAAAAGAACTCATCATATATGCGTACGGGTTCTGTCCGTAAACACCGGATTTTATTTCTGCATTACCGAAGCGTATATGCTCATCACCGTCTTCACCGGGGAAATAAGCAGGAAATGCTACAGGATTGGCCTGCATGACGATCTTATATAAATCGGAGGTAGAATAATTAGGCCCCTTTTTGTTACCAATCTGTGCCATCATACGCAAGTCAACGGTCGTCGTATTAGTCAACTTATACGATATGTTGTTCTGAAAATTATATTCCCAGTTGTTTATATTAGGGCTATAGTAATAATCAGGAGCATCCAACAGTCCGGTATCGTGATTTGCCTGCAAACTCATATAGTAAGTCACACGTGATCCCCCTCCCTGCACATTTACATTGGCACGCTGGTTGAAATTGCCTTCTCTGAAAATAAGGTCATACCAGTCGACATCCGGATATACATAAGGATTTACCCCATTTGCAGTATTGGTGATTTGCTCTTCCGTATACTTCGGAGAAGTAATCTGCGTTGCACTTCTGGCTTGGGCAGCTTCATTATAGGTCTGCATATAAGTTGCTCCATCAGCAAATTTCACCCGATTCATCGGACGAAAATAAGAAGCTTCCAAAGACACATTTACAGTCGCTTTTGTGTTTTCAGTACCACTTTTGGTAGTTACCAACATAACACCATTAGCTCCACGATTACCATAAATAGCTGTAGCAGAGGCATCTTTCAGCAAAGAAAAACTTTCAATAGATTCTGCCGGAATTCGATTCAGGTCATTAGAAGAGATTTCTACCCCATCCAACAAAATCAACGGTGTAGAACGTCCGCCGAAAGTATTGATACCGCGAATATAAAAATCAGAAGTAGAACCCGGTTCACCGCTATTAGTAACAGAAACGATACCCGATAACTTTCCGGCAAGTGAACTGGTCAGTGAAGAAGATGGTAGTTTCAGTGTAGTACCCTTGACTGTAGCGATAGAACCTGTTACAGACACCTTTTTCTGAGTACCGGCGCCGATAACTACCACTTCATCCAACATCTCATTATCAGATTCCATTTTAACAGTCATCACCCCCAAGTCTCCTACCATTAACGTCTGTGTCTTATAACCGATATAAGAGATTTCCAGTTGCGTCTGGCTCGTTACCCCGATAGAGAATTTACCATCCAAATCGGTAATAGTACCTTCTCCCGTTCCTTTCACCTTAACATTGACTCCAATCAGCGCATCTCCAGTACTTGCATCTATTACAGTACCAATCAAAGTACGCTTTCCTACAGTCTTTTCCTTTGCAGCTGCACGATTAACAGTGTTCGCCTGTTGTGCATTTCCCGACAAACAAAATAGCAGACATAATGCCACTAACAACTTTTGTTTAGAGTTACAACATAAACTTTTCATCATAGTATTAATTGTTAATATAGATATTTCAGAAAACTCAAGTTCGCAGTGAAACCAAACAGTATTTCTTCTGTTTTACTGCACAAATATAGACCAATAACATAGAGATAACAGACAAAAATCATGCAGAGAGGCTATGTAAATCATGCAATGCACGATTTACATAGCCAAAATAAAATATTTATTTCTATTTTTGGAATTGAATATAAAACAAATAAACACAAATCATGAAACGATACATCATTCTTGTGATTTTGCTTCTGACATCCTCCTGTTGGTTGATGGCTCAACCCTATATTATCAAGCGATTAGGTATAGAGCAGGGACTCTCCAATAATTATGTAGTCGGCATTACACAAGACAAGCAAGGTTTCCTATGGTTTGCCACAGAAGAAGGGCTGAACAAGTTTGATGGTACCCGTTTTATTACCTATTATAAGAATGATCCGTCCAACAATACCCAAAGTATCACCGGTAATGAACTAAACCAAGTATATGCTGATCCGAAACGTCCTATTATCTGGATTGCCACCCAGCGTGACGGGCTTAACGCTTACAACTATCATTCACAAACCTTCACTGCCTATCAGAACGATCCGCAGAATCCAAACAGCCTGATAACGAATGATGTTACTGACATCGTCTCAGCCCAAAACACAGATGGTTTATGGATTTGTACCTATTATAGAGGTATAGAATATCTTGATATCGCTACAGGTAAGTTCACACACTATAACAAAAAAACTGTCCCTACATTAGAAAGTGAACAGACCTGGACAGTACTTGACGGAGGAGATGAAAATCTCTATATCGGTCATGTCAACAGCGGTTTCAGCATCCTTTCATTAAAAGACCGAAGTACAAAAAACTTCCGTCATGATCCCAATGATCCTAACAGTCTGCCGGGAGATGAAGTAAGTACCATCTTAAAAGACAGTTATGGAAATATATGGCTGGGGACAGATGGAGGGTTGGCTCTTTACAACTCAACTACCCAAAGCTTTGTCACTTTCAAGCAAAATCGGAACGACAAATATGGTACACTTTCCACCCGTATTTTCTGCATCAAACAACTAAAGAATAATAAACTTTGGATTGCCTCCGAGCTAAGCGGTATCACAATACTGGATTTAAAACAAAGCCAGTTCCTGTCACCCGAGCAAATCACCTTTGAGTTTCTCCGGGAAGGAGACGACAGCCGCAGCCTTTCCAATGCCAGCGTACGCTATATCTATCAGGACTCTTTTGACAACGTATGGCTCGGAACATGGGGAGGAGGAATCAACTTCATCAGCAGTGAACCTGCTTTGTTCACAACGATCGATTATTCTCCTATTCCCACCAACAGCAACAGTTTGAATAACAAGATTGTAAGCAGTATATGTACAGATCAACAAGGACGTCTATGGATTGGTACAGATGGCGGAGGAATCAATGTTTTTGAAAACAACAAGCGTGTAGCCATCTACAAAAAAGAAACAGGAGAACTGCTGTCCAATTCCGTACAGGCTGCTTTCCGGGATTCTAAAGGAAATTTATGGTTTGGAACCTTTCTGGGAAGTGTCAGCTTCTATAATTCCCAAACAAAGACATTCCGCTCAATCACTCCAATGGGCAGAACCAATTTAGATGTACGTGCTTTCTGCGAAGACAATCATCATCGTATCTGGATAGGATGTAGTGAAGGCATATACATTTACGATCCGGAAAAGATGGAAGTGATACAGCATTATCATTCCGGCAACAGCGAATTACACGGTAATCTGATCCGTACAATTGAACAAGATGAGAAAGGACGTTTCTGGATCGGAACATTCGGTGATGGAATGGGAGTATATAGTCCGGACTTTCACCTAATCAAGCATTATATACAAAGAGAAGGATTTTGCTCCAACACCGTCAATCAAATATACAAGGATAAGGAGAAAAGGATGTGGGTGGCTACCGGTGACGGGCTGGTATGTTTCCGTTCACCGGAAGATACGGATTACAAAACCTATCAGCGTAAAGACGGTTTTGCCAACACCTTCATTCAGGCAATTACCGAAGACCAGCAAGGAAATATCTGGTTCAGTACCAACAAGGGGATCGGATGTTACGTGACAAAGAAAAAACGGTTCTATCACTATGGACACTCTGACGATGTTCCTGCCGGAAACTTTATGAGAGGTAGTGTAGCAAAAAACACCGATGGCTCCATTTATTTCGGATCTATCAACGGACTCTGCTGCTTTGCTCCCAATATTGCGATGAGCAATTTCAAGATACCACCTGTCATCATTACCGAGATGAGAATATTTGAAAGATTGGGGAATCAAAAAAACAGCGAAGTATTTGTTTCACTATCCGATAAACAGGAAGTAGAGTTGACACATGAGCAGAACACATTCAGTCTGACATTCAATGTACAAAACTATTCTTTTGTGAATCAGATGGATTATACCTATATGCTGAAAGGACTTGAGAATTCCTGGTATACCGTTAATGAGAACAACAGCGTAACCTTCCGAAATATTCCACCCGGCAAATATGAGTTCCTTATCAAAGCACGCATACACAATCAGGAGTGGCCGGAAGAAGCCACTTCCCTTATCATCCGGGTCAATCCCCCTATTTGGCTGACATGGTGGGCAAAGCTTATCTATATCCTGACATCTATCAGCATCATTTATCTCATTCTACATGCTTACAAAAAGAAAATAGATTTGGAAAGCCTCTATACACTGGAAAAGAAAAATCATGAGCAGGAACAAGAACTGAACCAGGAACGCCTGCGTTTTTACACCAATATCACACATGAGTTGCGTACACCTCTCACACTGATTCTCGGTCCTCTGGAGGATATGCAAAAAGATACATCTCTGCCGACAAAACAAATACAAAAACTTTCTGTCATTCATCAGAGTGCCCTTCGTTTACTCAATCTGATCAACCAAATTCTGGAATTCAGGAAAACGGAAACGCAGAACAAGAAGCTATGTATCTGTAAAGGTAATCTCACCCCGCTCATTTATGAAATAGGACTTAAATACAAAGAACTGAATCAAAAGCCTAAGATTGATTTCCAGATTCAAACAGAAAAAGAAGAGATACTGCTTTTCTTTGATAAAGAAATCATTACCATTATATTGGACAACCTGATATCCAATGCCCTCAAATACACAGAGCAGGGACGTGTAACTCTTAGTTTGTATCAAACTATAAGAAATGAAGTTTCCTATACAGAGATAAAGGTCAGTGATACAGGATACGGTATTTCAGCGAAAGCCCTACCGCATATTTTCGACCGTTACTATCAGGAAAGCGGCAAACATCAGGCATCAGGTACCGGCATCGGACTGTCATTAGTCAGAAATCTTGTCGAACTGCATGAAGGTGATATACGTGTAGAGAGTACACTGAATGAAGGAAGTACTTTCTATATCAGTTTACTGACGGATAACACCTATCCGAATGCCTTACATGCCGACTCCACAGAAATGACTCCAAAACCGGAATATCAGGAAACAATCACGGATGATTCTCAAACAGCAACAACAGAGAACAGCAAACCTATCCTGCTAATTGTTGAGGATAATGAAGAAATACAGAATTATATCGCCGAATCCTTTTCCGACTCTTTTGAAGTGATCGCAGGAAGCAATGGTGAAGAAGGAAAAGAGCAGGCACTCAACCGCATTCCCGATATTATAGTCAGTGATATCATGATGCCGGTGATGGACGGTATCACACTATGCCGGCACTTAAAAGAAGATGTACGTACCAGTCATATTCCCGTCATCCTGCTGACTGCCAAAGACTCACTACAAGATAAAGAAGAGGGATATCAGGTCGGAGCAGATTCCTATCTGACCAAACCCTTCAGTGCTTCTCTACTGCGTAGCCGCATCAACAATCTGCTCGATTCGAGAAAGAAATTGATCGCTCAATTCCAACAGTCCGGAACAACTCATGCCTCCAGCGTCCATTTGGACGAGAAACATTCCATCATCACTGAAGCTCTCAGCAAGCTGGACAATGAATTCATTGAGAAAATTACACAATTGGTTGAAGACAACCTCTCATCAGAGAAGATTGATATCACCTATTTATCTGACAAAATGTGTATGAGCGGTTCTACACTCTACCGAAAAATGAAAGCACTAACCGGACTTTCCACAAACGAATATATCCGTAAAGTAAAAATGCAGAATGCGGAACGTTTGCTCCTCGAAGGAAAATATAATATCTCAGAAATAGCCTATAAAGTAGGGATGAATAGTACAGGCTATTTCCGTCAATGTTTTAAAGATGAATTTGGTGTTTCTCCTTCGGATTATCTGAAGTTGATAAAACAGGAATAAAGAAACAAAGTCAGTCAATAAGCCGTTAAGTCCAGAAAGTGTTCGAGGTGTGTTTTGCCCTGTTATCGGGCTTTTAAACTATCTTCCCAACTCCTCAAGCATCGTTCTGAACAATGATCTGCTGTCTTTCAGCGGCATATCCGTCGCCAAGTCCCAGCTCATCATCCCTTTCAGCTGCTGTTCCATCGCATAGCGCGTTTTAGTACGGATATGATCCTGCCCGTCAAAAACATATACTTCTCCCTTATAGGTCACTTCATTCTGTGCAGGCGTGGTAATCAATCCATCCTGTACAAAGCTGAAATATGCTTCCGTTTTCTTCGAGCCATTTTTCGTCACTCCATAAAAGGGAACGCCGGCCATCAGTTTCTCTTTGGGAATGCCGTAAGCCAGTACCATCTGTATATCCGAAGCATATTTCTCCATAGGAAAACGGACCGGAGAAGGGCCATAACATTGCAGAGAGATAAAATCAACGGCAGCTATCGCTTCTTTACTGATTTTATAGGAAACAGGATGCAAAGACACACTGAAAAGATACTTGTCTCCCAACACTTCTCTCATTTTCAGGATAGCCAGACTGTAATCCTTATACTCCTTCTCAGTCTCTGCCCACTCAAAATCCAGGTCGATGCCGTCCAGTTTATTTTCTCCCAATACCTTCTTTATATTTTTTGCAAATGTTGTCCGGGCAGCCTCATCCGCTACCATTGCTTTCCATTCGCCACCGGCGGCACCCAACCGAAGTTTCGCTTTCGTCCCCTTCACATCGGCACGGACCGACTTTATCAGTTCTTCCCAGGTCGTCACTCCTTTTTCCTGAAAAACACGGGGATTCTCAAAAGAAAGAGAACCGTCTTTATGGGGACGGACATTCAAAAAGATCAAGTCATCGCTTGCCCTCAAACTTTCAGCAGCAATACGACCACGGTTATAAAAATTACCCCGTACATAGGAGCTGACAAAATAGTCTTGTTGCGCATACAACGATAATCCTACTAACAAAAAAAGAAAGAATACAATTTTTCTCGGTACTAGCATAATGATTGATAATTAATCGGTTCAGGTCGCAAAAATACGCATACCTCACCCAAACAGATGTTCAAAAATCACTATTATACTTCCAAAAATCAACAGATAGTTTATCCTTAGAATATGAAAAACAGAACATCCCCCCAAAAATGCCAGGAAAAACAAAATAAAGTATGTTTCTTTGCAGCCAAAATCACCATCTTCTACTATATTAAGAAAAGAGAACCTATGAATAAAAATCAACGTATAGAAAACGGGTAGCAGATACTAAGATCAGTATCCGAAGGCGATTCGCAGGCTTTTCGTACGTTGTATATGCACTATTACGACAGGTTGTTCAACTTCGCCATGCTGTTTCCACACGTAGCTATGGTATACGACCAGACTAAATGTCATTTTTACGCCAACGGCAAGAAGGTGCAGGATGTAGATGCTACCGGTGTACCCGCCGATATGACTTCCATCATCTTCTTCAATGCCAACACGAAGAACGAACATATGATGGGACAGGTACGCTTATGGAACAAAGCACTGACGCAAGCGGAAATTCAGAGTAACATGGGAGGCCCCGTAGCTGTCAGCTCCAACCTTTACCGGTTATTGGAAGATGGACGAAGGTGAAGGGGATGTGGTACACGACAGCTCCGGCAATGGCAATGACGCTACCGTGGTGACCGGAAAAATCATTGAATGGAGACCTGAGCAATGCTTCACCAAAACGAAGAGCAACAACTAACGGTTGGTTAGCCCAAGGGCGATATATACTGGACAACCAACATTTTTTGTAGGGAAAACAGTATAATGTAAATCACATTCACTATCTTTAGGCGTGAATTAAGTAGTCCCGCGAATTTATTTGTAATTCGTTCTGTCTGCTTGATTCGCGTCTAAAACTTTAATAACACATCGTTTATATAACATACCCCCTTCATATGAAATCAGCTATCCGATACTCTTTTATATCCCGATATCTGCCGCTGGCGTTCACGCCCCTCGCCATCGGGTGCCAGTCGAAAACAGCCGGCGAAGTGCCGCCTCCCAATGTCTTATTTATTCTGACGGATGACATGCAGGCCACCTCCATACACGCCCTGGGCAACCGCCCTGCAAGCCAACGGATACAACACCGGACTGGTCGGCAAATGGCATATCCAGTCGCAACCGCAAGGGTTTGACTATTACTCTATCTTCTTCGACCAGGGCGAATACCGCGATCCTACATTCATCGAGAGCACCGATCCCTGGCCGGGCAACCGGCGTTTCGGCGAACGGGTACTGGGCTTCTCTACCGATCTGGTGACAGAAAAAGCCATCAAGTGGATCAAACAGCAGGACGGCAAGCAGCCTTTCATGATGTGCTGCCACTTCAAGGCGACCCACGAGCCTTACGATTATCCGATACGCATGGAGCACCTCTACGACGGAGTCACCTTCCCCGAACCGGAAAACCTTCTCGACTGGGGGCCGGAAACCAACGGGCGTTCTTTCGTCGGCCAGACACTCGAAGAACTGGAACGCCGCTGGCGCATTGCCTCGCAAGACCCCGACAAATGGTGGTGCCGTTATCCCGGACTGCCATTCAGCACCGAAGGCATGCAACGGACCGCTGCCAGAAAAGCCGCATACCAGAAGTTTATCCGCGACTACATGCGTTGCGGAGCCACTGTCGACGACAATATCGGCAAGTTGCTGAAAACATTGGACGAAATGGGCATCGCAGATAACACCATTGTTGTCTACGTTTCCGACCAAGAAATCTACTATCGCTACTGGACTAACCACGCGATTCGTCCGGCACACTTCGCCATCCGGTCAGACCGTTACAAACTCATCTTCTACTATGCCCGCAATCTGGATATGACGGACACGGAAAACTTCGACTTCACTCCGTCATGGGATTTCTACGACTTGCAAAATGATCCGCACGAGAATCACAACGCATACAATGATCCTAAATATGCACCTGTCATCAAGCAGATGAAAAAGGACATGCTGAACCTTCGCAAAGAAGTAGGAGATACGGATGAAAAGTACCCGGAAATGCAGGAATTATTAGAGAAATACTATTATAAATAGGGAACAACAAGGCCGGTCAGCCCAAGCAAATAGTTCCAAATTCAGTTCCAACCGTTGAAACAGC
>NZ_KV804378.1:0-1419 GCF_001811315.1 Bacteroides sp. HMSC067B03
GGATCAATGAATAAATCTGAGGGATGAAATTACAAATTCTTATCTTTGCCTTCAAATTTATAGAAAATGGAGTTAAATGTTTATCGTCTTCTTCTCCCTGAAGGCACCTTGGATTACTTTGATGTTGTTGATGTGAAAGAAAGGGTGAATGAAATCGTGATTTACCTTGAAGAGAAGAATCTGGTTCCTGAGCAGTATTCCGGTGAGGCCACTGAGAGTAAAGGCTTTTATGATCCGGTGGTTGTTCAGGACTTTCCCCTTCGTGGTAAGAAAGTGTATCTGAACATTCGCCGTCGTCGCTGGATATTAAAGAAGAGCAATGATTATATCTGCCGTAACTGGCGCATGTTAGCTGAGGGTACTCGTATGACGCAGGATTTTGCGTCTTTTTTAAAAGAATTATATTGATAATCATCCGATCGGCTGCAAGTTATTGGGTACTTTATATGGCGTTGACGGGGATTTGTTTGAACGTCAATACCGCAACCATTTAAGTGGCTACCTCCGCTGGGAGCAGCTTGCCCATGCAGAGAACTGGCTTTTGTTTGAGAAGAACATTGGTGCCTACGTCTGTATTGATGAAGTGGCCCTCTCTCGTGGAGAACTATATACTGTGTTGATTAATAAAGAGGCTCACGGTGGTAAAGGCAGTATTATCGCTATCATTAAAGGTACGGATGTTTGTACAGTCACCTCTGTCCTGCTTAAACTTTCGCGTCGTCGTCGCTATCAGGTACGTGAGATCACCTTGGATATGGCCCCCAATATGGAACAGATTGCGCGGACTTGCTTCCCTGCCGCCAAACGCGTTACAGATCGTTTCCATGTACAGAAACTAGCTCATGAAGCAGTTCAGGAGATGCGTGTGAAAGCCCGCTGGGAGGCTTTGGATGAGGAGTCCACGCAGCTTGCCTATGCAAAGGCCTGCGGAAAGATATATCATGCACCTGTTTTCGCTAATGGAGATACAAAAAAGCAGTTGCTGGCAAGGAGTATTTATCTGCTTTACAAAAAAGAATCGCTATGGACTCAGTCTCAAAGGATACGGGCTGAGATTCTATTTAAAGAATATCCCGATATAAAGAAGGGATATTATCTGGCCATGCGGTTAGGCTCAATCTATCATCAGTGTAAGTTTAAAGATATTGCTTTGACAAGGCTTGCAAGGTGGTATGACGAAGTCGATAAATCAGGCTTCCTGACTTTTGGAAGGGTAGCGCGCTCTATCCAAACACACTATATGAATATTATCAACTTCTTTGAAAGAAGGGCAACTAATGCGGCAGCAGAATCATTCAATGCTAAAATCAAGGCATTCAGAGCACAGTTTAGAGGAGTCAGAGATAAGGCATTTTTTTTATACAGACTTACTAAGTTATATGCATAAAATGAAAATCCCTCAGGTTTTTACATTGATCC
>NZ_KV804379.1:0-472 GCF_001811315.1 Bacteroides sp. HMSC067B03
AAACCATTATAAACTCGTAAAATAAAAATATGATTGAAGCACTGAAAAATATAGGATTCATCGTTACAGAACGATTGGAAAGAAAAGAATTAAGCTCTGATTTACAAAATCGGTACTCCGAACTTCCTGCGGACTATCAGGAGTTTTTACAACGGTTTCAGACAATCACGAATGAAAGTGATAATGTTTGGTTTAATTCCATAGAGGACTTTAACGGAGAAAGCGATAGCGGATTCCGTTGGAATGAATTTGAGCTGATGGGACTTGAGGCGTTGGCAGATGATAAGGAATCCTGTGATATGATACGCCTGTTTTGGGATAGCCATATTCCTATTCTTATGTCAGTAAAAGATGGATACCAATACTTGTGCATAGATTTATCTCCGGAAAATTACGGTAAAATCTATTATGGAGTTGAACCTGAATTTGAAGATTCGGCAGAATTTGTTTGCGATAGCTTTAATCATTTATT
>NZ_KV804380.1:0-481 GCF_001811315.1 Bacteroides sp. HMSC067B03
GATTCAGCGTTAGAAGAATATAGAAATGATTATAAATAGGGAATAATATGAAAAATGCAGGTCTTATATTTTTTGTACTTCTTTTTTTATTGTCTTGTCATGCAGGAAGTAAGAAAGGAACTTTGGAACATGTCTCAGTGAAGAAACTGACTAAATTAGAACATCTATTTTTATTACCTTCTGATTCGGTAATGAACGCATATGATTTATCGAATGATAGTATTGTGAGTTTCCCTGATTTATCTGCTTATACTATTAAAACACTTAATTTATCTGGTAATTTATTGGATACAATTATTCCACATTTTTTGCCTAAAAAGTTGGAGATACTAAATCTTTCACATAACAGGTACAGTGGGCAATTGAGAATTAAGGAGGGTACAATATGTGCTTTGAGAGAAATTGATTTATCCTATAATGCATTGAGTAGCATATATGTAGGTGGACCTCTTTATCGCATAATTGTATCACATAATGATTT
>NZ_KV804381.1:0-244 GCF_001811315.1 Bacteroides sp. HMSC067B03
AAGACAGCTTCCGTAAAGCCAGAGCCATAATCTTCACGGAGTTTATGGGAGAGCAATCTAATTTATCTATTGGGCATTCCTCCGGTGATGAACCGGGAAAGACTAAGACAGTGAATGCTGAATCCTCGAACGCGTGGTACGTGAACATGAACAACGGCAACGTGAACACGAACAACAAGACTAACGCAGGCAGGGTTCGTCCCGTTTCCGCAACAGATAAACCGATCTATGACATACCCTTATC
>NZ_KV804382.1:0-698 GCF_001811315.1 Bacteroides sp. HMSC067B03
TTCTTTTATGATGCAGCCGTTTTCCTGTATTCAGGTATAGAGAGAAACGACACAAAGAACTTTAGGGGAAAGAAATAGTAACGCTGTCTTTATCACTAAAATTATATATATCAATATTATATATACATATATTATTTGATTGACATCAACTTACGCCAAGTAACATTCAATTTATCTTGCATAATTACATAGTCTGCCATTTTCTTTTCTACCTCATTAAGAACCTCTTGATTAACTTCTTCCTTATGAATATTTACATACCTAGCCAACTGATTTATATTATTTCCTATACGTTTCATTTCCAAACAAATTTCATCCATCGAACGAATAAATTCTTTAGGGTCAATAAGACCAACTCCTTTCCTAAAGACTCTCTGTCTAAAATAATCTGACATACATTTGCTAGATTTAGAAGCTTTAGTTAGTTCTTCATATTCTAAATTCGTTAAGCGAACTTTCACTATTCTATCTCTTTTATTTGCTTTCATACTATGATACTAAATAATATATGCCCCCAAGTTGCGAGGGGGCTAAACTCCTGATTTATCAGGCAAGATTTGGTTTTTGTGGACACAAAAACACATCTTGCTATTAATTTCTACAAACGCAAATATATAAATTCCTAAACACCCTACCAAACAAAAGGGAAAAGAATACTATAAGATTATTTTTTGGTATCATAATAATGTTCTTTTTTC
>NZ_KV804383.1:0-644 GCF_001811315.1 Bacteroides sp. HMSC067B03
CCCCGTAAAGAGGAAGACAAACGGCCGCCACTGCCGGAAGGCTATCTGGAAAAACTTCAGCAAGTGCGTTACAGTGACCATACCGTAAGGGTATATACCTCCTATTTCCGCGATTTCCAACAATATTTCGAGGGGCGTAAGATTGAAACGGTTACCCCCGGCGAGATAAACGACTACCTGCTGTATCTCATCCACGAGAAAAACATATCCTCCTGCCAGCAAAACCAGCGTATCAACGCCATCAAGTTCTATTACGAGAAAGTTCTCGGTCAGGAACGGCGGTGTTACAAGGTGAACCGTGCCAAACGGGAGAAGACGCTGCCCGACGTGTTGAGCAAGGAGGAAATAAAGAAGATACTCGACGTGACGGTGACAGACCTGCGTTTCTTCTGCATGTTCTCCATACTCTATTCCGCAGGGTTGCGCATCAGCGAACTGCTGGAACTGAAACCCGGCGACATCAACGAATCCCGCTCCCTGATACGGGTGCGGCAGGGTAAAGGAAAAAAAGACCGCTACACCCTGCTATCAAAACCGTTGATGAAAAAGCTGACGGAATATAACAGACTATACAAACCGAAAGTGTGGCTTTTTGAACACAGACCGGGCGAACCTTTCACCGAGAGTATCGTGTCGAAACGGCT
>NZ_KV804384.1:0-330 GCF_001811315.1 Bacteroides sp. HMSC067B03
TGACTGCAACAGCGGAAAACGGACGTGCCCGGATCGAACTCAAAGGCACAATATCAAAATGGAGGGAAACGGAAGCTGAATTCACTTCCAAAGTTGAGGAACTGATCAAATCAGGGGTCAAGGACGTGCACATCTATATCAACAGTCCGGGTGGTGAATGCTTCGAAGCCAACGAAATCGTGAACGTGATCAAGAAGTTTCCCGGCAAAATTACGGGTGAAGGCGGTGCACTGGTAGCCAGTGCGGCAACCTACATTGCTATCAACTGTACATCGTTCTCCATGCCTGCCAACGGGCTTTTCATGATCCATCAGGTCAGCGGAGGGGCAT
>NZ_KV804385.1:0-257 GCF_001811315.1 Bacteroides sp. HMSC067B03
TGAGAACAGTCATTCCGATGAAGGGGAGGGTGGGGAAGAATACTGCGTGAACGCAAAAACACTCTCGGATATGTAGCAAAAAAAAGCGGCACTAGGCCGCTTCAATCATTTGCTTGCTTTTTTCTTTTTAGAGACAGCCTTCTGTTTAGGCTGATCCGGTTTTTCTTCTTCTTTTTCCGGAGCCGGATAAAACTTGGTGGCTACCATCACAATGCGGTTACGCTTCTCCCCACTTTTAGAATCCGTCCATTCTTCCG
>NZ_KV804386.1:0-59743 GCF_001811315.1 Bacteroides sp. HMSC067B03
AAATGAAAATCCCTCAGGTTTTTACATTGATCCGGAATTAGCGGTTGGGAAAGCGGTCTGATATTCAGTGGATTATAAACACAAAAGGCCGAACTTAAAAGTTCAGCCTGAATGCTATATAGAATTGTTATTTTTCTATTATTAAGCGAGCTTGTTGATGTAAAGAGCCAGCTTAGATTTCAGATTGTTAGCCTTATTCTTGTGAATAACATTTGTTTTAGCTAACTTATCCAACATCTTGGTGATGCCAGGATACATTGCAACAGCTTCTGTCTTGTCAGTAGTTGCACGAAGTTTTCTAACAGCGTTTCTCATGGTCTTACCATAATATCTGTTATGAAGTCTTCTTGTCTCTTCTTGTCTGATTCTCTTCAGTGATGATTTGTGATTTGCCATTTCGACTAATCTATTTTTTAGTTCTTTATTCTTTTTTACTTGTAGCCCGTGGGGGAATCGAACCCCCCTTTCAAGAATGAAAATCTTGCGTCCTAACCGATAGACGAACGGGCCATCCTATTGTTGCATTTCTGCTTTTTGCTCTCTCGAATCAGTGTTTGTTTCTCGATTGCGGATGCAAAGGTAGGAACTTTTTTGAAACTGACAAACAATTCTTGAAAAAAATATCTGTTTTTCCTTCTTTTTTTTCTTGTGGTAGGCTTATGCTACTTGATTTTCAGCTAAATATGAAGTTGCGATTTGTCGAAAAAAAAATCTCTTTCCATAGTGCTATGGATAATAGCCTATGTTTACACCTTATTATATATAATAGACTTTACGTACTTAGCTCTTGGTTGTTACATCGTTTTCGAAAAAACGATAAGAACGCAGGTCGGGTTTCTGTTCAATGGTATCCTTCTTACTGCTCCCTATATAAATTGCAGTATAGAAAATGGCAACTTTTTCATTGTGACGGATAGAGTGCGTGATTCTGATTGTTTTAATAGATAACGAAAGTGCACTTGTCCTCGCTCGGACAAGTGCACCAACACAAACAAAACAAACAATTAATAAAACAGTCCTTCAATGAAGTGCCGTTTTATAAGGAAATTTGGCATGTTGTGGGAAACAAAACATGCGAAAAAAAGGGTATATCATACCACTCGGATACTTCACAGTAGCCTTTTCTGTAGAACATCTCACCTAAATTCCGTATACATACAATCAGCCATGTATTCTTAAGACTCCAGTTCTGAATCATTCAGCCGCACAGTCCATCCGTTTACCATTATTTTCGGGCATATCTTCGGAATCCCCATATCCGATGATTGGATGAAAAATAAAAGTGTATATGAATCCTGCCTGTCAAGATATTCCTGGTCGTCCATCTCATCACCGGTATAACTGTAGATTTTAGATAACAATAAATACTGGGTGAGCGGAAGACGCAGAATTTCCTGTCCGCTGGGTATATGCTTTATGGACAATGTGGTCTGATCTCCTTTCATGATGCGCAATGTGTTCAATCGCGCATGAATGACAGGAATATCATCAGAGAGTACACTGACCTCCTGCCGGTATGGGCGATAGTAAACGGGCTCTGTATCCGATGGAGTATTTGTATAATCCATTACCCCATTAGCAGCTTCCAGCGTGAAAGTAAAATCTTCCCGGTTCAGAAGGTTATTGTTTTCATCCTGAAGGATACATGAGAAATAATTGGTGTTCTTGACTAAAGGGGCGTCCCATACCTGATAATCACTGCTGACCGTCATATTTTCAAGGCTACCGTAAAAGAGGCCGTTCAATTTCCCGTTCATCTGTTTGTCATTGTCACATATCAATGACAGGAGCAATGATTCCCGTTCCGTCTGACCGGTTTTGAGATAAGGGAACCGGTATTGACGGTCGGAAGCTCCTCCCCACAAAAGCAGATGATAGCTCCCTTCGGGAAACGGCACTCTTACCATGCAGTAGCCTTGATGTAATGTGATACTGTCTACGTCCAGTCTGTCCACATACTTGTTGTTCTTGTCGAAAGCAAAAATGGTGATGTCTCCTACTTGTGAGGAAGCGGCATCCACATCCAGTATATTATGGGTATACGAGATTTTCAACCAGGTCCCGGTAGGGCAGTCTGACAGATCATCGTTCACCCAGTTGCAGGATGAGAACAGCGTGATAACGCAGATAATATGTAGTAAAAATGGACGCATTGGTAATAAATTTAGTTCAAAGTGGCCGATACTTATTCAAGTTCTACATCTTGGTTACGTACGGCCCACGGAAAAACATCAATGTTGATGTTCAGTTCTGCCTTGTATTCATCCGGTTGTTCCGGTTCGATAAACGGTTCGCCGCTGCCCAGACCTGCAACCTTATTGACTGACAGCCTGTATATGTTGTTGCGTACGATACCGAATTCCATTACTCCCATCTCAGTGTCATTGTTGTTGTCTTCGTGCTTGATCCAATAGTTATAGTAGCATGCATAGTTTTCAGTCTTGCCAAAACGTTTGATGCTATATTTGGCAAGCTCTTCCGTTGTAGAGTCGTCGGTAATGTCTCCGGGCAGGTTGTTAAGTACCAGTTTTCTGATTGCATTTACACTGGTGTAGAAATTGTAGTTGAAGTAAAACAGGTTGGTCGGCCAGTTGGACGGGTTGCTGACTGTTTCTCCGCTTTCGTCGAATACACGGTCGGTAGCAATGTCGAGGCTTGCTTTGAACATCACTCCTGTGGTATAGGCATTCATCTGGGCCGGACGGAACATACAGTTCTCCAGACAGTAGATGCGTGACCAGCTATTTGCCGGAGCCATGCCTGCCCAGTTGCTGTCGTTTATATTAAGTTGCACCAGTGCCTGTGCAAAGAAACCGTCCTCATTCTTAAAGTCTTCGGCACCTTCTACGGTTTTCTTGAAGAAGTAAGGGTCTATTACATAACCGTCGTTATCGTTTATGTTGCCGAAGTTCTCATCAGTGTATGAGTCCGGTTCCTGAAGGCTGGTCAGTACGGCTGTATGGCGGAAGGTGTAGAACTGAGTTGCCAGGTTCAGCATTCTGAAGTTATTGAGTTTGATAGTACAGTAAGTCTTTCCTGCCGGGTCTTTCAGGGGGAAGGTTTCCTGTGTCTGTGTCACTTCAATTTTGGCAACTACACGTTCCAGGCTGATGGAGATGTTGGTTACTTTGTCAGAGTCTGTGGGCTTGCTGACTTCAACGTTCAGGTTGGCAGCACCACGGTTGGTCATTACAAATCCTTCTTCGGGTACACTTGGAATCTTTCCTGTGCTGTAAGTCACCTTGTCGATGGCTCCGAGGAATTTGTCCTGTGTTGCGATGTCCCCTGTGATTGCTTCACCATTGGCGATGGCGAATACATTGTAGGTTCCCGGTTTCATTGTGATTTTGTTGGCGGTGTATTGTATTTTTTGTCCGCTTGTTCCTGCCAGTGTGATGTTTTCAAGAGGCTGCGACTCAACAAAAGTTTTGGTAACCGAGTCAAAGAAGTAGACAGTAAGGCTTTTTACTGCGTATTCTTCTTTCGAACCTTCTTCAGTTACGCCTGATGATTCGGCACTTCGGCTGACGGGAACATTCGGAATTTCAAGAAACAGGGCTACGTTGCCGTTCGAATCCGAGTGAGTTTTGTCGGAGATTACATCTGCATCGTTGATGCAACTGTACTGTGTGGCTGCTGTAAACAGGAGCATTGCCATTAGTTTTGTAAATTGTTTCATCTTACCATTGATTTTAATTAAACATTTATTTAAGTTCTAATATTCGTTTCAGATTGTCATCGGCTTGTGAAAGTCCGGCAGCTTTGGCTTGTCTGAAGAATGATTCCGCTTCTTCATACTGGTTCTTCAGAAGGTACAGGACGCCTTTTGCCAGTGCCGTTTCCGGTACTTCCGGTGCTTTCTCCAGATAATGCCCGGCGGATTTCACGTCTCTTTGCATCAGTGAGATGCAGGCTGCGTTCAGATTGGCTACGGGATTATCCGGAAACAATTGCACGGCAGTCATAAATATCTTGTTGTATGTTTCACTCCCCGGTGTGTGGGTAAGTGCGAGGCGGAACATCTCTTCAAGGCTCAGATTCTTGGGGTTGGTCACGAAAATATTTCGTGATTCTTCTACGCTGAAAGGACGTACATGATATTCGATGGTATAATCGGAATGCCTGAGCAGCGTGAACCAATGTTCGAGTACAAAGCGATAGAATGCCGGAAATTGTTTTTTCAACTTCTCTTCCTTGCGGTCGGGGTGCAGACTGCCTGTCACGATTCTCATGACCGCCTCTTTTTGCTGAAAGGCTGTATCGGTGAGAAGAGCTTCGAATCCTTCCCAATCTTCGGGAGTATGTGAGGTCTGGATATCCGTTTGGTCGAATGTATATAACCGGCATACATATTCCTTCAATGCCTGAGTACGTTCGCGGGATAATCTCTCGTTGAGTTTATAAGGTCCGTCGGGTGATGCATAACCATGAATGCTGATATGTGTGATTGTCACATTCGTATCATTTTTGATAGCATCTATTGTTTGAACGATCTTATTCAGTTCTGTTGCATTGTTGCTGTATGTTTCGTGTATGATCACATCGTTTACAGGGAAGTCGATGAATGCACACCCTTTCTCGGTTCTGGTTTTCAGCGCTTCCACTTGCGGAGTGAGAAATACGAGTTGCGGAATAGGTACCGGCTGCGGATGCAGACGGGCGATACAGGTGAAAGCTTCTTCACTGGGGATGCCGCAGCCGCAACTTTTCTCTATCAGTGAGAGTGTAGCATGGTTCATCCATTTCTCAAAAGGAACGGATTGCAGATAATGCATACTTTGCTGACTTCCGTTTTTCCTTTGCAGTGACCGGGCTTCTTTCTCTTTTCTGCCCGTCTCACGCATAAATATGATTTGTTGTTTCCGGCTATTGATATAGATGGGTGGCAGTTCCATCCGGTGCTCCAGACTGTCGGTGACAACTGGAACAAGAACCAGCGATTCGTTGGACGAGAGGTCCCGGGTGATCTCTACCGAAATAGAAACCACCAGTTCTTCCCCTGCCTTGTGGAGGCTGGAAGCGGTGGTGCGGATCGTTCCGTTATCTTTCTCTACAGGCGTCTGTGCCTGTAGGGAAAGCGATGCCATGACCGCAATAATAAAAAATCCTCTCAGTTTCATAATTATACTAATCAATGAATCTATATGTAGAAATAGCCTGTTCACCAAGGATAGATATAAGATATGATTCCGCGTTGTTGCAGTTCTTCCAGAATCTTCATGTCCTTCGGTGTTTTTCCTCTACCGCCATGTCCTAAGTGATATACTTTCCACGGTGTAGACCGGTATTTGCGTGCTATCTCCATGTAAATATGCCTCCTTTTGGAGAACCAGACTTTCCATAATTTTTTCATTTTTCTTCTTTTCTTAAAATAGGTAGATTAAACTAATAGAGGCCTTATTAGGTCCTGCGTAATGATACTTTCCTTCCTCCTTTAGCTTTGCGCATTTATCTACGCAGTTGTATTGCCGGTAATGGATATATTCGTATCCTGCTCCCACACTTGTTTCTATGTTCCAGTGGTCGTTCAGCATCCAGTGATATCCACAGCTGATACCTCCGCCTGCCAGCCAGCCTTCGTACCGATAACGTTTCAGTTGGGAGAATACGCCGAAAGGCAGTTTCTTGCCTCCGATGTTGAATTGTGCGCCGTTCAGATAAGCCCCCAAGAAAAAGCCGTTATACTTCTGGCAAGTCCAGTATTTGTATTCAGGTTGCAGCAGCCAGTAGCGGTTGACATATTCTTCGCTCCGCTTCCAGGGTCGCAGGCTTCCGGTGAGTTCGACGGTGTTCTTGTTTCCTATGGCATACGAGATTCCTCCTCCGAAGGCTCCGTCTATGGCAGAAAGCGCATTCACTCTGATGGCCACTTTCTGCGAGTAAGCGTCCAGACATCCAAGAAGTAAGAGCAGGAATATGAAACGTTTCATTGTATCCGTTGATTAAGGGCGTTTATTGTTCTCAAAAAATGCATTCAGATTGTATGCAGCCTCTTCGGAGCCTTCTGCTTTGGCGGCTTTCAGCATTCGGATACCTTCATAGGTATTTCCGGACATAAGTTCGTATACTCCGCGACAGTTTTTGTAGGCAAGGCTGTCATGGAGAGCCATTGAAAGGAACTTACCTGCCGATTTGACGTCTCCCTGTTCGATGGCGGCAGCTGCTGCATTCAGGTTGGCAACCGGGTGTACAGGATACAGTTTGACACTAATATTGATAATCTTGTAAAACCGGGCTTTATCTTCCGTATAAGACAGGGCGACAGTGTAGAGTTCGCGGAGCGATAACATCTGCGGATTGATCTCCGCTATCATTTTTGCCTCTTCAAGGCTGAAATTCAGTTCTTTCTGATTCCGTGCATCCACATCATCCGTTTCGGGAGAAACATAGGCACCCTTGTATTTCATCTTGTTGCCGGCTGCCGGAGTCACCGAACGTTCATTGACAGCAGGAAGGGAGACTATTTCTTGGGTAGCCGTACTGGAGGGAACTATTGTGCCGGAAGATGCCACTATGTTTTGAGGAGTTATGACGATCGTATCTTTCAGAGATTGTTCACCTTCCGGACGTACAATAGTTCTTTTGAGTGTCAGTGTCGCGTTGCTCATCCAGTCCTCCGCCGGCAATGAAGTCCGGTAGGAAATGGTACGTGAATGATTTTCGTCAATGCCGGCAATGAGATAAGCTTTTGCATCCTCTTCTTTCCGGTCATTCTTTTTGCGCAATATCTGATTGCGCAGATATAGCTTCTGTTTCTGCTTGCCGTTCAGTTGTATGTGTGGCAGCAGTACTTTTTTCTCCTGGCTGGTCAGTACGGGTGTCAGCATAAAGGCACTTTTGGAATCCATGTCGTCTATATGGATTGAAATGTCCATGGACAGAAGCAATGAATCTGCACGGACACCGAAGAAGTGAGGGACGATATCCAGCTTAACGTTCTGTGCCGGGAGCAAGTTGCATATCAATAGACTGAAAAAGATGAATACTTTCGTTTTCATGTTATGTTGTGATTTAATTGATTTACTGAATGAAATATACGAGTGATATTCCTATCTGCGTGGGGCCCCAATAGTTGCAGTGGGACTTTTCTATGAAGGCGGCGCCTTCGGGTTGTCCATAACGTTTGTAGTTGAGGTGGGCATATCCCAGTGAGAGTCCTGCTTCCAGATTCCATTGCGGACTGATCATCCATTGATAACCGTAGGAGATGCCGAAGCCTGCCAGATTGCCTTGATACCGATTGTTGGCAATCTGCTTGTTTTCGATTCCCAGCATTTTACCGTTTCCGAATCCCCAGGGGAGCATACCGCCAAAGTTGAACAGGGCATAATGAACCTGAAAGCCGATATAACTTCCCATAAACGTTCCGCTAAACCATTTGCGGTATTCCGGCTGGAGCATGAAATGCTTCATCTTTTTATTTCCTCCGAAGTTCCAGGGATTGTAGTTGACGGAGAGACTGAGCGTATGCGTATCATCGCATCTTATCTCTCCCCCTATGTTGAATGTGGTTGTGAGGTCGTAGAGAAGATTGCTCTTGACAGCTATCTTTTGCCCGTATAGACTGGAAGCGGGCAGAAGACAGGAAAGGAGGATGCTTGCCAACATGCATTTTAAGACTGGTGTGAGTCCCTTCATGCTGCTGATCGGCAATATCCTTTTTTTATTACTATTGGGTTTGTGTGTCATAATCTTTTGTTTATGTGTTTCTGTTACTTCTTAGGTAACGGAAATCCGGTTTTGTGACCGGTATGTGGAGGGGAAAGAAGTAAAAAAGGCAGCGGTCTTTGAGTTATAAAGTGTATATATGAGTTTTCGGCTGAAAAACAGTCCGGCAGATACAATAGCGGTCTGGAACATGAAACAGATATAATTCATGCTCCTGTATTCTTTTTTATTTTTTTTGAAAGAAAGGGAGTAAAATAATGTATAATTAATTTGGAGTATGATGTTCTTTTTCTATATCTTTGCGCTGTATTTATTTCCGTTACCTAAGAAGTAATAGATAAGGTAATTTGTTTATATTCAATAGTTTGTCTCTCTCTATTTGCCTGTAAGGTAGTTCTCTACGTAAAAACAATTCAATTTATTCGCTTCTGTCCGTTTTTCCAGTCCAAAGCCTTTCAGATAAGTTTGCGTGGTTTTTATCGATTTATGTCCCAATGATTCGCTGATCATTTCGATAGGGATTCCCTGATATTTGGCGCTTGTTGCCCAGGAATGCCGGATGGTGTATGAAGTGACGGGCGATTTGATGCGCAATTCTCTGGAGAGGCTCTTCAACTGATTGTTGAAACGTCTGAGAGCCGACTGATATTCCTTATATCCTGCCTCTTCTTTCCTTTTTTTATCTCCTTTCATTATGTCGAACAGATAATCCGGATAATCGCCGGCGGAAGATTCATTGTTGCGCAGTCCGTTGATTGTCTTTTGGGCTGCTTCCAGTATTTCAACGCTCATGGGAGTGCCCGTCTTTATACGGTTATATCTCAGTACTCCGTGTGTCAATGCAGATTTCTCCAGATGTGCAAAGTCGGCAAACGGCATGCCGCAGAGCTGAAACATCAGTCGTGCTATTGCTTGTGTACGACACAGATGTCTGGACTTGGGCGCTTTGTAGAGCAGCATGTGCAGCTCGTTGATGGGCAGCGCCTTCTTCTGGCGGACATCTACTCCGGTGAATACATCACGAAACAGTCGGGGAATGAAACGGGCAGTGCCTGCTTCGACGCCCCGGTTGTAGATACTGCGCAGCATACGCATATAAGTCGATACGGTATTTGGTTTCAATCCGCAGTCATAAAGATACTGTCCATACCTTCTCAGGTTATCGCGGTTGACTTGCCCGAATGCCACATCGGGAGTATCACAAAACTTTGTAAATGAAAGAATTGCGTTTTTGTATACATGTGCCGTCGAGTAACGGCCTTCTTCTTGAAGACTTCGGATGTATGCTTTTGCGCATCCGATAAAGCTGTTTTTATTACTTTTTCTTTTCATGTTCTTGTTTATATTTACTTGTTATTCAGGGAGTATAACAAAAATAGCAATCTTTTTTGTTGTTAACGCCTCTAAAAAGCTCTCAATTGCCAGACATTTTTTTGTAGTTTTGTTCCGGAATGATAAAAAGAGGAGCACGTTATGCTGCAAAAGACGAAAGGAATAGTTCTACATACGCTTAAATATAATGATACTTCTATCATTGTAGATATGTACACGGAGTTATCCGGCAGGACTTCTTTTCTGGTTCCCGTCCCCCGTTCGCGGAAGTCAGCAGTCAAGTCAGTGCTTTTCCAGCCCTTGTCTTTTATCGAGTTTGAGGCGGACTACCGTCCGAATGCCACACTCTACCGGGTGAAAGAGGCAAAGTCCTTTTATCCTTTCACTTCTATTCCTTATGACCCGTACAAGTCTTCAATGGCACTTTTTCTGGCAGAGTTTCTGTATCGTGCTATCCGTGAAGAGGCTGAGAATCGTCCGTTGTTCGCTTATTTGCAGCATTCTGTCATTTGGCTGGACGAATGTCGCGAAGGGTTTGCCAATTTCCATCTGGTTTTTCTGATGCGTCTTTCCCGTTTTTTGGGGTTGTATCCGAATCTGGAAGATTATCACACCGGTGATTACTTTGACTTGCTGAATGCTTGTTTCACTTCCACTCGTCCGCAGTTGCATTCTTCTTATATTAATTCCGAAGAGGCTGGACGTCTTCGCCAGTTGATGCGCATGAATTATGAGACGATGCACTTATTTGGCATGAGCCGTGCGGAACGCACTCGCTGCCTGACGATTATGAATGATTATTATCGTTTGCATCTGCCGGATTTTCCTGCATTAAAGTCGCTGGATGTACTGAAAGAATTGTTTGATTAGCTGTTTATACTTCTTCCACTCTCACCAGTTTCCAGCCTTGGAACACTAATGCGATACTCTTTAATTCTGTAGTCCCTTTGTCTTGATGAATCCATTCGCTTGCTGCATACTGTTTCAGTTGTATTTTGGCATTGGACAGCAATTTTTCTATCTCGGTGTCGGAAGCATCTCGTTTTGCGTATTTCACTTCGATGCAGTAGCTGTATACCATGTCGGGAAGTTGTAGCAGCCGAGGTTGCAGAAAGATATCCGCATACCCTTTGTTGCTCTCATATTCGGGGCGGGCGATATAATAATGTGTCAATCCGAGGTAAGCCAAAATAAAGGTCTTTACATAAGCTTCACCTTCTATGAAGTCGCGAACACTGCTTTGGGCGTTCAAGCGGTCGGCAATGTATGTGAAGCAATTCTCCCATTCTCCTTTGTATGCCATTCGCTTCATTCGGTCTACCAGCTTATCTGTTTCCAGGTATAAGCCGGCAGAATCTTTGTAGATGTCTGCCATGTAACCGTAGAGTTGTTCGCGTACTGCCCAGTTGGGGACACTCAGTACAGGCTCGCCCATTTCCATTCCGCTGATGGTTAGCATACCGTAATAGTAGAGCAGACTTTTGAAATTTTCTGGTTTGATAATGTCTTCGGTTGGAAAACTATTTGCAATAATTCCGGTAGTAGCACCTTTTTCTACGATCTCTTGTACGACACTTGCATTTTCACCGAAAGTTTTGTCAACGTGGATGAGGTGGCGCAGCTTGTTGTAGTCGGTGCGGATATTGGCATCAAGCATATTGTCAGGGATATCCTCATTCAGCATATAATGATTCATGAAATAGAGCACCATATCTGAATTATACATAGACGGTTCCTTTAGTGCTTTTATGGCGAAACAGTAATTGTCATACCATGGCTTCATGATGGTTATTAATTCATCTGTAGTATGCGGTAGTTCTCGGTAACTTTTGTAATAATCGATTAGAGTGCGTACTTCTTGTTCATTGAATCCCATCATATTATTAAAGATAGGTGAACTGCTATAATTATCCGCAATGTTGAATCCGCTGGTGAGATCATCCATTGTTACGGGGCTTACGCCTGTCAAGAAGATGCGCTCGATCACTGAACTTGAATAGTCTTTTACCACTTTAAGGAAGCTACGGAAGAATCCGCTGCCATGAGTGATGCTGCGATAACGCTCATTGCCATAATCTACCAGAATATTGTTGGCAAAATTATCGTATTCATCGAGGATCAGATATATCTTTTGTCCCTTGTTTTGGGCGCTTTGACACAGTGATCCCAATAAGGCATCTCCTGTTTTTAATTCATGTAGCTTTTCGACGGCTTCTTTCCCTAACAGATGAGCATTTCGTTCTGCAAATCCATCCATTACGATTTTGCAATAGGTGTTGAATGTTTCTTCCAAACGATCCATATTGGCGGCTACACTACTGAAATTGAGTGTAAGCACCAGATATTTGTTGCGATCAGGCGTAGGATGCTTGCCTATGTAAAGATTGCCAAATATTTCCTCAAACCGATCTTTTTTGTTAATGTCATAGTATAGACCGAGCATATTTAGGAAAAGGCTCTTACCAAAGCGACGTGGGCGGACAAAGAAGAAGAAGGAGGTCACTTTTTCTATTTTGGCGATATATTGTGTTTTATCTACATAATAATAGTTTTCAAGAATTATTCTCTCGAAATCTGTCATCCCATAAGGTATTTTCTTTATTGCTGCATCCATAATTGCTCCCTCTTTTATCTTGAGAACAAAAATAGTTTATTTTCCTTTATGTGGCAACTAAAAGAGGGTAGATAATAACACTCTTCTAAAAATATATATTACTTTTGTCGTCAACAAAATGACTAGCTATTAACTAATATGAAAACATTCACAAATTTAGCGGCATATATTCTCATCTTTTTAGTTCTGTATGGGTGCAACGATGATGTATTTGTCGACGATTTCCGGATTTCCGATTCCGAATTTACTTTGGATGGGAATGGTGATGCTGTAACTATTCGTTTTGCATCCTCCAATTGGGATTTGGTTTGGATGTATACTTACGATAGTGACTTTATCCATCAATATGAAGTTTATGATGTTGATGACAATCTGATAATGAAAAACCAGGATGTCTACCTAAAAGGATTAGGTAAGATTGTATGCAATGAGAAACTGACCGATTTTATCATTCAACGCAGTAATCCCAAAGAACTAAAGATCACAGTGGGCGAAAACGTCCGCAACGACTACTTTAGATTCATGCTTGTAGTGAGCAATGATTATGAATCGCAAGAGATATATGTTGAAATAACTCCATCGGACAGATATGTGTTCGATCATATCACTTATTCTTTAAACGCGTATTCTCATGAATGGAGATTGGAAGAAACAAAGAGTTTCATACAATCTAATTATTGGGATATTCCCTATCCATGCCTGTTGTTCCCTTACAAGGATGCCCACCATGAGGTGGTGTTCAAAAGCGATGACCCTGAGGCTTTCCGGCTATTGGGAGGAGATCATCCGACAGTAGAGATACCAAGCATGGAAAATGAATGGTTGGGAATGAACGGTGTACAGGCGCAATATACGTCTGAGCAGCAGGCACTGCCTTTGCCTTTCCCTGATACGGAGAAGAAGGAGATTTCTATCCCGCCTAATACTACCCAACGTATCATTATGCTGTTAGAATGTGAGTGGTTCGAAACAGAGTACACCCTTTATGCTGTTCACCCTAAGAATGGGAGACAGCGCACTATAACCGGTACGTTACAAAGTAAAATGCCCGGAAAATGTTACATAGCACGCGAGAATATCAAATGATTAGAAATATGAATACCAGACGGTCTCTGTATATAATCTGCTTGCTGCTGCTCTCAGCAGTCGGCAACAAATTGGACGCTCAGACAGTAGTGAAACCTGTCCGACAACAGAATGACAGCACCAGCCATGCTCTCATCCATCAGATAGGTTTTGATGTGCGTCCGGGCTATGTGGCTCCGACAAACAGTTTCCTCGAAGGCGATAATGCACAACGGCAGAAAATTGACCGGTCACTTTCCCTGCATTTGAAGTATGCTTTCCAGTTCAGCAAAGATTCCTATTTGGGGAGGTTGTATCCTCATGCTTATCAAGGTATCGGTGTTTCGCATAATACATTTTATAATTCCGCTGAACTGGGAAATCCGGTGGCGGTATATGCTTTTCAAGGGGCACCTATTGTACGGTTTTCATCCCGTTTATCGTTGGATTATGAGTGGAATTTCGGTGCTTCTTTCGGTTGGAAACAATATGACGAACACAGCAATTGGTACAATGATGCTATCGGTTCTAAAATCAATGCGTATATCAATCTGGGCTTTGTCTTAAACTGGCAGTTTTATCCACAGTGGAAACTTGCAGCAGGTGTGGACTTCACTCATTTCTCCAATGGAAACACGCATTATCCCAATGGAGGTCTCAATACTATCGGAGGGAGAGTCGGCATTGTACGTACCTTTAATGCCGAAGATAAGGCGTCCGGAGCAATTGCTCCCAAACGTCTTTACATAAAGCCACACGTCAGCTACGACTTGTTGGTATACGGCGCCACTCGCAAAAGAGGATTCGTCAAAGAAGGGATACCCACTTTGGTTCCCGGTTCGTTCGGAATCGTTGGTCTCAATTTTGCCCCGATGTATAATTTCAATAACTATTTCCGGGCAGGACTTTCCGCAGATGCGCAATTTGACGAGAGTGCCAATATTAAGGACTATAAGCTAGTAGGAACTTATGGGGACGATATAAAGTTTCACCGTCCTCCATTCCGCGAACAATTTGCGGTGGGGTTGTCGCTTCGGGCAGAATTGGTAATGCCCATTTTCTCAATCAATGCCGGTATCGGACGAAATATGATATATAGTGGCGATGATACGGAAGGTTTCTATCAAATTTTGGCTCTCAAAACTTATGTTACCCGCCATTTGTTTTTGCACGTGGGGTATCAGTTGAGTAAGTTTAAAGACCCTAACAATCTAATGCTGGGGATTGGATATAGATTTCACGATAAGCGGTGAATGGATAACTAGTTAATTTAGTTATTCATCTCAAAGTGCTTTATTACTTATTGAGAATGTCATAATATACAAAATGCTGCTTTCCGTTAATAACAATAAATGGTAACTCTTCTCTTCCAATCAATTGTATTTACTAACCAATATAGCTTATTTATAGGAATATTTTCAAAAGATATATATTCATAATCAGCTCTGCTAGAGCCACCATATTGCCACCCATTGTCCCAATAATAAAGTTCAAATTCATCTCCAGCTGTAATCCCATTATCTGCATTGAGTGGTGAGAATCTAACACCTATGACGCTTTGAGGAGAGGTGAGCATAAAATGTATTGTCCTATAAGGACTTGGTGCTGTTTGCATATTGCCATCATATTCTGCTTTCCACGTTATGTCATCCCATGATTTTACATCCAGTAATTTAACATACTTACTTTCTTTATTTAGTATATCCTTACAACTGGGCGCTGTTATATGAGGGCGAGTTGCTTTCATTGTATTAGAATAATTGTAATGTTTATATGTAATCCATTCTAATTCAGAAATGTTTGCATTTGGATGTTTTTCTGGTGCGATAAAACGATAATATCGGTATGCTTTATAGTTGGTAAAAAGATATTGTATAAAGTATGGCTCTGGAGCTTCTTTTATTTCATGTAAGAGCTCTGCGTCACTAAAATCATGTTTATTTGCACCTTCAAAGCGTCCACCTATCAATCTTTCTGCGACATTAATCATATTTGGCTTTCTTGCAAATTTTCTATTTAGAGTTAATGTAATTAAAGAATCTTTTTGTGGGGTATTCTCTGTGAGTGGACAAATGGATACATTTATACTGTCAAGTGTAACGTAAAATGGTTCTCCAAAGGCTTCCATATTCCCATTATCATAATATATAGGAAAATACATTTTATAAGGAATAACATTTTTAAAATGTACCATGCTAGAAACTGAATCTATAATTCCCCATGTTACAGGAAAAGTTCCTTCGTTTTCCTTATGAAAAGTAGCAAGGTATGCTAATCGACTTGTTGTTTTCTTATTGAAAGGTAGATTTATAGGTACAACTTTCTTGAGGTATGATGTAACATCCTTGATACATGGGTCATTTAACATATCAGGAACAAACTCTTCTTTGCTTTTAAGAAAAAAAGGAGTGTCTTTTTGTGCTCCATAAAGTTGTCTATAAGCGTTCAGAGTATTTTTCCCTGCTCCCGTTTCCCAGTTAGGATTACTTGGAAGATCAAACTCGGGAGTAAATGTCATCCAAGTTCCAGTAGTATCATAAATAGCACACATAAAATGACGACCAGCCCAACGATCGTAGCATATATTGTATTCTACAACAGTGGGTACTCCAAAAGCTCTTAGAACATTACACCCATAATTTGCATTTCCGATACAATCATGTAAGCCATGTGCGTATAAAGCATATTCTCCTTTTATCCCCCTTTCGCTAAAATTTCCATTTAATCCTCTCCAAGCACTTATTGTTAAATTATAATGATTTACCACTCCACGTAAAGATGGAACACTATCTTTGGAGAGATATTTAGCAAAGATGGAATAATAATGATCTCCACTGCAATGATATCCTTCTCCTTTTATTGAACGATATGGCAGAATATATTCCTTAAATTCATCAAATGTTAAGTGTTGAGCAAACTTCGATTCTTTCCAGACTTTGAATGCATGATTAATATGTGAAATCAGAAATCTAGAGGATATATGTTCGCTATCCAGATAATAGTTATCATCGGTATGAATCTTAGAAATCTCTATACTATCAACCCGTTTACGATTTACTGTTTGTATTTCTCTAAGAGCCTTCCAAGGGTAATTATCTATAAGATTACTTGTGTTCTTTATTAAATTCCAATAAATACTATCTGTCATATAACGCCATCGCTCAACATTTTCAGGGACTTCAATTATTCGACCTTTAGAATAATGGTACTTCATGTTTTCTAACAAGAAAACAGCAGCATTATATTTTGTAGAGTTACAATCAATGTAGAGAAAATAAAGAAGTACAGGGTATAAATCTTTACTTATTCTCATCTGTTTATTCGTTTGATAAATAAAATGGGTTGCAATACATGCCAATATAACTATTAAAATAATTGTATGTGTTCTTCTTTTCATAACTAAATTAAAATATTATCTTACTGTGTGACCAGAAGATTGTTCAACTATATTTTGAGCTTCCATTTTTATCATATTGACAATTTCTGATGGTACCTTCACTTCTTGATTAATTATAATTTTCGCAATATCTATGATTTGCTTTGTATTCCCACTGTATTTATATAACAGCATTAACTTGTATAAAGGCATGAATCTGTTAGGAATCATATTGTGTGCAGAATAATAGAATGCTTCTGCATAGTCCCATTTTTCTAGTTTTGAGTAATTATCTGCTATTAGCATCTGCACTTCGTAATCATTAAAGTATTTTGTGCATTCAAACAAAATAGTATTACTCTCATTGTAGTGCTCAGATTTGTTGAGAATTACGCCATAGTTATATAAAAACATCGGATTCCCGTTCCATTCAGAGTATAGTGCTTTGTACTCATCAAGAAGTTTGTTGTAGTTGCCGAATCTTGAAATCTGTACTACTTGTCCCCAACGTTTTTCAAATTGTATATCCTGTGCTAGAATTAAGAACATACCTCCAATAAATACAGTCACTATCACTTTGGTCACGAATCTTACTTTAATCGCAAAAAAACTTTTATACTTGATATTTGCCAAGCAATATGCAATCATAACTACAATAAAAGGATAACGTAGTGGATAAGAGAAAAAAGCAACGATTCCAATAGACAACAAGCATAAATGGTAATTATTTATTTTATTTAATGATTTTATGACTGAAAATATAACTGCAATTAAGGCTAATAATCCCCCAATGCCGTACTTTATAGTTAATAGGAGGTACTCATTAAATGGATGTTTAACATTATCTGCTAGCATAATGTATTGACTATTTGGGTTTAACTTAAAATAATCTGCTTGGTATAGCATATAGTTTCGTAAAAAGGAGCCTGAATTACTTCCCAGTATAGGATAATCAAGAATCATCTCAAGCGAATTGATCCAAATAAGTATTCGGCCTATTGCAGAATCTTTTTTTAAGAAAAACAATATAGCACCTGTAACTAAAATCACAATACAAACCCCAAGTAAGTATTTGCGATAGTGATTAAAACAAGGGTGATATCTACTTACTAAAAATATACTAGATACAACAAGTATTGCTATAATGCTTGCTCTTGAACCTGATAGAATAATAGATAGTGTAATAATTACTAATGCTATAATGGCTAGGTGACGTTTCTGCTTGTTCCCATCTAAAGCCGAAAAACAGAATGGAAATCCAACTGCAAGACAAGCTGCAAAACCAGCAGGATTATCAAAACTTCCAATTATATTAAAGACTTTATAAGTATGGAATATTCCAAAATATTGCATTAATCCATAGCCAGCTTGTATTATACATACGGAAAGTATTATAGTATTAATATCCCCAATGCAATCAAGGGGGACAATCCTAAATGAAAGAAACAGTAATATAAATACTGCAAATGACAAATAATAAATATTACTCTGCATAGATTGTGAAGAAAATTCTGAAATAAGAATATATCCTACTAGAGTAGTAGTAAATATTGTCACAAGATCAATATCTATTTTTGTGGATTTTATAACTAATATTAGCAAGAAGCAAAATAGCAAACCTCCTGCAATAAATATATACCATTTAGATAGTTCCTCTGAAATAAATATTTGGGATGAGCGAAACATCACATAAAACAATAGAAAAACAAAAGCTAAATTAGTAGCTATTGTTTTTCTAGTTGAATTATACAAATATATACGTACTTTCATTGTTAATCATATTTGAAGTATTATCCTCACAGTCTAAATTGCTATATGTTTTCAAACATTAATTTAGACAGTAAATTAGTTTTTAGGAAACACTTCGCTTTTGAACTATATTTTATCTGAAAATAAAACTACAGATAACAAATAGATTATTTATCGATAAAATAAAAAAACTCCAAAACGAATATTTATTTACTCGAAATTTGTCTTTAATACAGTGTAAAATTGATATGATCAAAAGTATAAACTGAAAAAGTATAAATGGTATCGTTAGCAGTTCTTGAAACCACCCTATAAAAACTAAATCAGATGTTACGAAGTAAGCATTTAAATATAGTAAACAAAAATATCCAACTACAGCAAAGCTTACCCAAAAAAGTTTCTTCTCCGAAATTATTTTAGTTATCATATCTATGATTAAAAGTCTATTTTATAGTTTAACATGGGCCAGGAACACATCCACTCAAGCAATACCAACTAGGCTCACATGTTTCACATGACTTGTCATGTAAGTAGCATGCGGGAGAACAACCATAACAAGGACCTGAATAATTGCCACAGCAACCACAATCACTTCCTGCTCTTGCACCATATAACCAACAAGTTGGATCTATAGGCCAACCGTCATATTCAGAAGGTGTTTTTGTCATAATAATATTTGATGATTGATAGTAGTCATTACGAATACGCAATCTTTCTTTTTTATTTAACTTTTTGAAATAAGAACCAAATTCATGTTTCAATAATCTATCTAGTTTACTTGCCGAAACAAATTCTCCTGATTCATTGCTCAAATATTGCAATAATGATTTAGGATTAAATTCATACCCCTCCGATTTTTTTATTATCGACCTTTCTTTAATAAGATCATAGGCTTCATCGGCACTAACCATAACATCCTCTGCACAAAAAAATGGGGATTCTCCACTCAGATAACTATTGTTAACACCGCATTGACAATCTTTAGATTTGTCTTCATAAGCTCGTATTGATGTATTAAATGCTGCCAAATGATAGAAGATAGATAGTGTAAGTTCATTATTGTACTCATTTCTACCTAATTTTTTATAAAGTATTTCTGGCAATCCTTCTAAAATATTACCTACTCTATTAATTATTGCTATATCTAACTTCTTTTTTAAGGTTTCGGCATGTTTTTCAACTATATCATTCATTCCATTCTTATAATTCACTTTTTTAAAGTTGAAATCAATTTCGCTTATATCTACCCACTTTGCATCGTTTTGTTTGTATGAAAGTTTTGAGTGTAATTGATTGTTTTCAACATAAACATTATATTTAATGTATTCATTAGCATCTGAAATTTGATATTCAAATGACAAATTACTACTACTATTAAGATCCTTAGTGAGATTTTTATTCAAGAGATTCATGTCTCCATAAACTCTTTCAGGAATTTGGATGTCATAGTCTTGTTGGCTACAAGAACTTACAGCAATACAACAAAGAACTGCTAATACAAAAAAAGATAGCTTGTTTACTTTCATAATTTTAATTATTTGAATAGATTATTTAATTAAGTTTATTTTGAATGTTGTTATTTGCAATGCCTTTAAGTGTCAATACAATAGGAGAGTTAATAGAATTACAATATATAACTAAGTTTTTACTGAAATACCCAATATCATTAGGCTTAATTTCAGCCTTAATGATTGTGCTCTCTCCAGGCTTTATTGGTTGTTTATCCCATATAACATCTGTACACCCACATGATAGCGATATTCTTGTAATAAGTAGTGGTTTATTCCCGTTGTTCGTAACTTTAAAAACTGTAGAACTTATACTATCTTTGGTAATAGTTCCAAAATTGTGAATAGTTCTGTCTAAACTAGCACTTGTTTGAATCTTTGTTTCTGTATTTTGATTCCCTCCAATTATAGCTTTGAAAGACTCCCAAATTTGTAAAGATGATGTTGGATTTCCTTGAGCTAAAACCTTATCTTCCTTATTTAATAAGAAACATTCATTTTGTATGGATTTCGAAAATTGATTTGTACGTGACCTTCTTGTTTTAGGAAATTGGTTCAAACTATTAATAGAATCTGCATCATCCACAAAAATAGGATAATCAAATAGATTAGCCGATAATATATTCTTCAATTCGTATATGCTTTTAGGCTGAAAATAAAATAAAAAATCTACTTTGTTTGGAAATAAGATTTCTGCTTCAGAAATTATTTGTTTCCATTCTAATAATTTCATTCTACAACTGTTACAACCAGTCGAATCAACATAGAATAATATTTTATATTCTTTACGAAGACTATCTTTACAAAATTTTGTTAGTGAGTCTCTCCCATGCATAATACAAGGTGTGTTTTGAGGGAAATAAATTTGTTTACCTACCCACGTGCTCGTGTTTTTCTCTTTCTTGTCATTTTTGCACGAAACCGTAAGAAATAAAAAAAGTACGAGTAAAATGCATCCATAGAATTGAGTTTTTTTTGTCATAATATTAGATGTTATAGTTTGTGTGAAAATATAATAAAAAACGCATTGATATAACTAATCTCATCACTCTCTTAGTTGTTATTCGTATTTGATCTAAATAACAGACAGTATCTACGTTTGTTTATCTTTGCTAATAAAGTTGCATCACAGCATTCAAATTATTCTAAAACAGTAAATCTAGATTATATTTTCTACAATTTTAATTATAAACTTTTCCTTCATTATAAAAGCTTAAAATTGGTAGTAAATATATGAAAATCAGCGAAATAGATAACTTGAAAATTAATGTGAATTCCTAATTGAGGTACTTTTATAGTTTTAAACGGCTAAATTCTTGACTATGAATTGCACAAAAAACAGGAATGGGAGTAAAGATACGGAATTAATTCCTATTCTACAAACAAATTTTGGAAGAATATGAATTTAGCACGTACAAAGTTTATTGCACTATTTTTGTATGGTCTATGTAAGACTCAAGCATTAAACTAAAAGAAAATAGCTGTATATTTCGGGAAAAGCAGATAGAGTATCATCTCGTCGCCGAATACAACGTTTTGGCTTAATATAATTTATGTAGTAGGAGCCCGCTTAGCATCGTTATTGCTAGCGAAAGCACATCTATCTTGGCTATGACTAATTGGGAGTTTAGCGAGCTAAATATTAATATTTTATATTGGTAGTAGATATATGTTATTAGGATATGGTCTTTCCAGTTACTTTAATATTATATATAGTTCTTTGGGTAATACTCTTTGGTTTTTATTCTTGTAATTTGATGCAAATCAAGCGATTTTATAAATCATGTAATCTCAAAAAACGGGAAACGATTAGTTGTTCTTATTCTGTTTTATGGTAAAGAAGTTATTGTTTGCCGCTCTTTAAAGTGTCAACTACCCTATGTTCTCTTGTCTTACAACTAGTATTATTAAATTATCTTACCGACATCTTCATCGTTTCACCCGGGTGATACGATCTGTTTACTATCGTGACGTGATCGGTTCACCTAAGTGCAATGATCTGTTCACTCGGGTGAAACGATGAAGATATTGGTAAGAAAACATGCAGATCTAGGTATCTTAAGTGAAGGATATAAGTAGCATAACATCTAAAGAACCGGTCATTTAAACACAGAATAGCGGTACATAATCGGAGTGTTGCTAATGTAAACGGAAAGCACATGAGAAATGAGTCGTAAATGAATGAGAGATACCCCTAAAGACAATGAGAGATACGTGAAAAATAGCTGTTTGAATGAAGAAAAGAGTGAGAGACACCTGTTTGAAAAGGATCTCTCACTCTTTATATTGCTGATTATCTACGGCTTATCTTAATGGAATGAGACCGTGAGACCAAAAAGTTTTTTTTATTTCTGGGGAGGAGGTGTGGGGGCTTATCCCAACAACTCTTTTACTTTTGCAGAAATAGCACGGCCTTCTGCCAGTCCTGCCAACTTCTTGGAGGCAACTCCCATCACCTTACCCATATCTTTTCCGCTGGTAGCACCTGTTTCGGCAATGATTTCCTTCAATGCAGCTTCCAGTTCTTCAGCAGTCATTTGTTTGGGCAAATAAGCTTCCATTACGGCAACCTGTGCCAGTTCTCCGTCAGCCAGATCCTGGCGTCCCTGTCCGATATAGATTTCGGCAGAGTCCTTACCTTGTTTCACCAGTTTCTGAATGATTTTCAAGGCTGCTTCGTCTGTCAGTGTATCGTTGGCTCCCGGAGCTGTTTTAGCTTCGATGAAGAATTTCTTTATGTTTCTTAAAGTCTCCAAGGCAACTTTATCTTTTGCCTTCATTGCGTTTTTAATGTCTTCGCTGACTTTGTCAAATAAATCCATGATGATATTTATATTTTAATTATTTACAATTTGTAATAGCAAGGGGAAGAACCATCTAGAAAGTGATTACCCCGTCATTGTCCGTAGCCTCTTCCATGGCAACTTCCTCTTCAAGAGCCGCTTTCGTCTTGATTTTCAACAGCTTCGTTTTATCGCGCGTGTAAGTAGGAGATTCCTCTATCATGGCGATGATGTCGTCGTTGTCCAAATCTTCGGTATTGAAGATATAGATATGGCGACGGCTGCGCAGGCTTTTCTTTCCGATGCCGGCACTTTCACCGTATGCCTTGCGGATACGCTCTTTATTCTTCTCCTTCTCTTCTTCAAGCTGCAACTGGCGTTCTTCTTCCTCCTGGCTGCGGGCTTCGTGCAGTGTGTCCATACCGGGCACGTCTTCCACACCAAATCCGGTGGCGAGTACGGTGATCTTTACTTTGGTGTCCAGAGAGTTGTCTACGGCGACTCCCCAGATTACTTCCACACCTTCGCGGAACTTGCTCATGAACTCGTGTATCTCGTTCATTTCTTCCATCATCAGTTCGGACGTGGGACAGAAGGATACGTTCAACATCACCTTTTTAGCGTTGAAGATGTCGTTGTTGTTCAGCAACGGAGAGTGGAGGGCATCGTCGATAGCTTTGGTGACACGGTTCTCGCCTTCTCCGAATCCGGTACTCATGATGGCTACACCACCGTCTTTCAGGATGGTCTTCACATCGGCAAAGTCCAGATTCACCGTACCACGCATGGTGATAATCTCGGCGATACTTTTTGCTGCGATGGAAAGCGTGTCATCAGCTTTGCCGAAAGCATTCATGAAGGTAAGGTCGGCATATATTTCGCGCAGGCGTTCGTTGTTGATGACCAGCAAGGCATCTACGTGCTGGGCGATACGTTCGACGCCGTCCAGTGCCTGAATGATTTTCTTTTCTCCTTCGAAAATAAATGGAATGGTGACAATACCTACTGTCAGAATATCCATCTCCTTCGCAATGCGGGCGATGACAGGGGCGGCTCCGGTTCCGGTTCCTCCTCCCATTCCGGCAGTGATGAATACCATCTTGGTGCCGTCGTTCAACTGTTCTTTGATATCGTCAATACTTTCTTCGGCGGCGTCGCGTGCCCGTTCGGGACGGTTGCCGGCTCCAAGTCCTTGTGTGATGCTACGGCCCAGTTGCAGTTTCACCGGAACGGGTGACTCGGCTAATGCCTGGTTGTCCGTGTTGCAGAGAACGAACGTTACGTCATGTATGCCTTCCCGGTACATGTGGTTCACAGCGTTACCGCCACCGCCACCTACACCAATCACTTTGATGATCTTAGGTGAGTCGGTCGGGAAATCGAATTGTACTATCTCGTCCATATTATTGAATTTTGAATTTATTTCATATCGTCGTCAGAGAAGATTTCCTTTGTCAGGGAGTCGATCTTGCGTTGAATCCAGCTGGGACCGGCTTCTCTCTTCCGTCTTTCTTTCTCTTCTTTTTCCTTCTGCTTGCGGAGTCTTTCGGCTTCCTTGGCAGCTGCCCGGGCTTCTTTTTCCTCCTCGTCTTTTTTGAGGCGTGCCAGCCGGGCTTGCTCTTTCAGTTCCTGATCGTCCTCAAACATGTCTGCGGTCTTGTGAACTTCCGGCTCCGGTTTGGGAGTTACGGGAGTAGCCGGTATCTGCGGAGCGGTTTCAATCAGGCAGCAGTTCTGGTTGCCTTCAAACAGAAGTCCGAACAATGTGTTCTGCGAACCGTCCTTCTTCAGTATGTTGCTCGGAGCATGAACTGTGTTGCGGGGCAGTTTCGCCATTCTCATCTTTTCTATCTTCGAACGTCTGCGAAGCATTTCTTCCAGGTTTTTCAGGTTGGCGGCTCCTCCTGTGAGGATGATGCCGGCCAGCAGTTTATCTTCGTAGCCGGAGATTTGAATCTGGTTCCATACGTTAGCGATGATTTCTTCGGTACGCGCTTCGATGATGTTGTTGAGCTTGCTCAGTTCAATCGTGCGGCTTTCGTCTTCGAGCTTGCAGGTAGCGGGCTCTTCGCTTTCGTCTTCTTCGTATAGGGCGTCTCCGTAAGTTCTCTTCAGTCGTTCCGCCTCTTCCTCTTCCATTTGCAGGGTGGTGATGTCGCGGGTGATGCTGTTTCCTCCCAACGGCAATACGGTCAGGAAGCGGAGAATGTTGTTCTTATAAACCGAAATAGTGGTGGTATCAGCACCGAAGTCGATGAGTGCGCAGCCCGAACGGCGTTCGCTCTCTGTCAGCACGGCATTGGCTGTTACCAGTGGCGCGATCAGTTGGTCGGCAATATCGATCTTTGCCTGCTGGAAGCAGTGTTCCAGATTCTTCCGTACGGAAGAGCGGGCGACGATATTGAGGAAGCGGCCTTCGATGTGGCTTCCTACCAGTCCCACCGGATTGGCTTGCAGATTATTGCCGACTTTGTATTCTTGCGGCGCTACGTCCAGTATATCCATATCGACTACCGGAATAGCTACGTTCTCATCACCGATAGCGCTTACCAGCTCTTCTGAGATGATCGCTTCTTCTTCCAGGTCGCGACTTACCACGTTGCGGACTGTGCGGAGTGATTGTCCGCCAATGCCTACGTATACCTTGGCGATTGAGTTTTTCAACTCACCTTCCAGTCTGTTGATGATAGAAGTCAGGCTTTGCGCTGTCTTGTCCAGATTGAAGATTACCCCTTTACGGATAAACGTAGAGGAGTCTTCCTGGGCATATGCCAGTATTTGCATGCTTCCGTCACTGTTCTTTCTTCCGGCCACACCGGTTATCTTCGATGAACCAAGTTCAATAGCGGCGATAAATTCTGTTGTTGCCATCTCTTTATTTACAATTTAATTATTTACAATTTACTATTTAGAGAGACTTGTCACTCATAACTCATCACTCATCCCCCGGAACTCACATCTCATCACTCTCTCTTCGTGCAGATTATTTGGTTGCTGAATTCAAGGTTGATACGTGAATATTTGTTCCAGCCTACCTGATTGAGTCCTTTCTGATAGAATTCTTTCAGGCGTGCCAGTTTGTCTTCAAAGTTTTCAAGTTTGCCGAGATAGACGAGGTGGTCGCCTACACGAGGTACCAGTTCGATGTTGCGGTCGGGCAACACATGGATTTGTTCTATCTGGGCGTTCCAGAACTTATTGTTTTGCAAAAATACACCAAACTTATATAAATCCTTCATTGCAAACGACTTTTCTACGTTTCCGGTGACAATTGCCCGGTGAGCGACACATTTTGCTTCCGGTGGCATGACGGTTCCTTTATTATCCAGATAATAATTCTCTCCGTTAGCGCTCATGATACGCAGAATCGGTATGCGCTGTGTCACTTCCACACAGACTTTACCGCTGGGGGTCTTGTAGCACTCCGCTTCGTCTATCAGCGGATGTTTGCTCAGTTCCCGTTCCAGCGACTTGGTAGAGATGCGCTCCATCTTTTTCCCGATAGGGTAGATACCTTTGTGCTGGAGGATGCCTTTTACTTCTTCTTTGGTGATGAAGCCGGCATAGGCGGTATCCTTGATGACCAGTTCTACGTCACGGCAGGTCTGGTCGGCAGGCTTGCGGTTGAAAGCGGTGATGGCTATGCCGAGGTAGGCAATAAGCATCAACATGACGATAGATAGAAGGATTCTCTTTACCATAACTTTTTTTTAATTAAGAATGAGGAATGAAGAATGAAGAATTTCTATGCAGCATAGCATAGTTGCGCAGCCAATTCTTCATTCATCATTCTTCATTCTTTCCAGTTCTTTCTTTATTTCGGGGACATAGTTGTCGATGTCTCCGGCTCCTAGAGTGATTAATACTTCAATGTTTTTATCTTTCAGAATGTTCAGTATTTCTTCCTTTTTGCACATACTTTTTTCGATACCCGGACGGAGGTTGTCGTATATCAGCTTGCTGGTGACACCGGGGATCGGTGTTTCACGGGCCGGGTAGATGTCTGTCAGAATGACTTCGTCCAGTAGCGACAGGCTATCGGCAAAGTCCTGATAGAAGTCGCGGGTACGGGTGTAAAGGTGCGGCTGGAAGATGGCTGTGATCTTCTTGTCTTTATAGAGTTCGCGGATAGACAGTACGCTCTGTTTGATTTCCGAAGGATGATGGGCGTAGTCGCTCAGGAAGACTACCTGGTCATTCTTGATCTTGAAATCGAACCGGCGGTCTACACCGCGGAAGCTGTTCATTCCTTGTCTGATCTCTTCGTCGGTCACTCCGTTGAGGTGTGCAAGTGCCATGGCGGCTACGCCGTTTTCGATGTTGATGCTTACCGGAACTCCCAGCTGGATATCGTTGATGCGGGTGTCGGGGGCAACGAAGTCGATGAAGATTTCACCGTTTCCGATGCGGATGTTCTCTGCGTGGAAGTCGCCCTCGTCGCGCGAATAGGTATAGACACGGACTCCGGACTGCACTTTCGGTTGCAGCGAGATGCCTTTGCGGATAATCAGTGCACCACCCGGCTGGATCAGTGTTGTATAATGTTCGAAGCTTTCAAGGTATGCCTCTTCTGTTCCGTAGATGTCCAGATGGTCAGGGTCTGTGGCAGTGATGACGGACATATATGGGGACAGCCAATGGAAGGAACGGTCGAACTCGTCTGCTTCGATGACTGTATAAGGGCTTTTCTGGGAAAGGAGCAGGTTGGTGCCGTAATTCTTGGAGATGCCTCCGAGGAATGCGGTACATTCTACATGCGATTGATGGAACAGGTGGGCGGTCATGGTAGAAGTAGTCGTTTTACCATGAGTACCGGCTACACACAGTCCTTTGCTGGAATGAGTGATGGTTCCCAGTACTTGTGCGCGCTTTTGTATTTCGAATCCGTTGTTGCGGAAATAAACTAATTCTTCGTGTTCCTGCGGGACAGCGGGAGTCAATACGACTAAAGTGCTTTTGGGGTCCTTGCAGGCTTCCGGAATCAGGCTGACGTTTTCTTCGTAATGTATTTGTGCGCCTTCGGCGATGAGATTTTCAGTCAATGGGGTCGGGGTACGGTCGTATCCGGCTACCACTTTTCCTTTGGAAAGGAAATAACGGACAAGTGCGCTCATACCGATGCCTCCGGCACCGACAAAGTAGACTGATTGTATCGTTTCAATATTCATTTCTTTATACTGTTTTAGTTTCTATATTAATTTTAGGCACGGATTACACGGATTCCACGGTTTAAGAATGATGTGTTAATATTTTACGTTTTACTTCAGCTGCTACACCAAAATTTAGTAATAAACCTACTTCTAGTCCTGTTGCTTTTAGATAATTGACTAATTGCCACTCATGTTCTGGACGAAGGGTTGTTACAGCTTTTAGCTCAAGAATGATTTCGTCGTTTACTACTATATCTGCAATGTATCTTCCCACCATTTCACCTTTATAATAAACTTCCATCTCTTTTTGAGATTGACAGAAAAGTCCTCTTCTTAGGAGTTCTTTATAAAGTGCATTCTGATAGACTTGTTCTAAGAACCCAAATCCTAATGTGTTATGTACTTCATAAAAAGCACTTATGATTTCTTTTGTCAATTTCTCGTATATCATTCTTAAACCGTGTAATCCGCGTAATCCGTGCCTAATTAATATTATTTGTTTTCTGTTTCTGCCAGCTTGATTACTTCCTGCGCGATGATCCGTGCAGAGTCGGGTAAAGCCAGCTTGGCTATATTGTCACTTAGTTCTTTCAGCTTCTGATCGTCGGCTACTGTTTTCAGTGCTACATCCATCAGCTTGGCTTCCGCTTCACTGTCTTTTACATAGATGGCGGCTTGTTTGTCCACCAATGCCAGTGCATTCTTAGTCTGATGATCTTCTGCCACATTGGGAGAAGGGACCAGGACAACAGGCTTGTGCAACAAACAAAACTCTGAAATAGAACCGGCTCCCGCACGTGAGATTACTAGGTCGGAGGCTGCGTAAGCGGCTGCCATATCCTTGATGAAGTCCGTCACATACAGATTCGGAAGTTTTCCTGCTGCCCGTACGGCTTCTGTCACCTGTGGATAGTAATACTTTCCGGTCTGCCAGATGAACTGTATATCGGCGTTTGCCTTGATTGTAGCTAATGCGGCGGTCAGCGTATTATTAATAGTACGCGCGCCAAGGCTACCGCCTACAATCAGAATTGTTTTCTTATTCGGCAACAGGTTGAAGGAGCGCAGTGCCGCATTCTTTTCCGGCATATCCTTCGTCAGATTCTGGCGAACGGGGTTTCCGGTCATTATAATCTTATCGGCAGGAAAGAACTTTTCCATTCCATCGTATGCAACACAAATAACCTTTGCTTTTTGTGCCAACAGCTTGTTTGTGACTCCGGCATAAGAGTTCTGCTCCTGAATCAAGGTCGGTACTCCCATCATACCGGCAGTCTTTAGTGTGGGGCCGCTGGCATATCCTCCTACGCCTACCGCTACCTGCGGGCGGAAGTTTTTGATAATGCTCCGGGCTTTCCACTGGCTGCGTGCCAGCTTAATCAGTACAGCTACGTTTTTCCATAAATGTTTGCGGTCGAAACCGGCTATCGGGAGTCCGATGATCCGGTAGCCTGCATCGGGAACCCGCTGCATCTCCATGCGGCCTTCGGCACCTACAAACAATATCTTTGCATCCGGTCGCAATTCCATTATAGCGTTGGCGATGGATACGGCAGGGAAGATGTGTCCTCCTGTGCCTCCACCGCTGATGATAATTCTAAGTTCTTTTTCCATCATAATCCTTTTTTATCCGTTCTTCACCGTTTACGGTTCATCGTAAACCGTGCATCATCGTTTATTGCTGTCATGTTCATCTTCGAACTTGGCATCACTGTTCAGAATCTGTGCAGTCGGTTCGGCAGCAGCCTGAGCCTCCGAAGTCGCTGTTCCGGCTTCTATCTGCATCTGAATCTGTGCGTCATGCGCTTTCTGTTCTTCCAGATGAGCTGTATATCGGCTTACGCTCAATATCATTCCGATATAGGCGCAGTTGATTAATGTACTTGTACCTCCTTTGCTGACCAGAGGCAAAGGTTGTCCCGTCACGGGGAACAGCCCCACGGCAACCATCATATTCAGTATCGCTTGCGATACTAACAGCAAAGCGATGCTCATGACAAGGAAGGCGGGGAAAGTCCGTTCGCACTTTTGCGCGATACGTCCGGCCCGCATCAGCAGCCAGAGATAGAGGAATACGACAAATATGCCTCCTATCAGTCCCATCTCTTCGATTACTATCGCGAAGATGAAATCGGAGAATGCCTGGCTGAGGAAGTCACGCTGTATGGAGTTGCCCGGCCCTTTGCCCACTACATGACTGGTAGCGATGGCGATACGGGCATGTGCAATCTGTGCGTCTTTATCTATATCGAATTTGGCTGCGGGCACTTCATCTTTATCGAAGAAGCCTTTGATACGGTTCTGCCAAGTCTCCAGACGGTGAAGTCCGGGGGTGCTGTGCAACGTCTTAGCAGGAATTGCTACAACCGTACCCACACCGAGCGCGCCGATCAGAATGAGCCCTCCTGCCAGCAGAAGGAGTTTCTTTGCGGCTACTCGTCCGATGAACATCATCATGAATACGACGCCGAACAACAACATGGCTGTCGACAAGTTCTCCGGAGCAATCAGAATGAGGACCAGTCCGGTAAGAATCATGATGTATTTAAAGGCTTTCGGATTGGCTCCTTCTTCATCCTGCCTTTTCGACAGGATAAACGAAACGGCAATGATGACAGCCATCTTTGCCAGTTCCGAGGGCTGGAACTGTAGTCCCATAAAGGTCATCCAGCGGGCTGCTCCATTGACACGGTCGCCTGTGATGATACCCATCAGTGTGACGAATGCCAGCAGGACGAGGGAGATCGGATACAGGAAGACTGGGAATACCTGAAACCATTTGTAGGGGACATTGTGCAGAAACACTACTACTACGGCACCCACCATCAGGATGATGGAGTGCTGTGTAATCGGTCCCCAGTGATCGCCGCTTTTGTAGGTCAGCGTCGATGCTGCCGAGAACACCTCGATAATCGAGATGAGGCAGAGACAGAGGAAGATAATCCAGATTACCTTGTCACCTTTAAATATGTTCTTTAATAAATCCATTTTATAACTCTCTTACATATTTCTTAAACTGATCGCCGCGGTCTTCGTAACTCTTGAAGAGGTCGAAAGAGGCGCAGCAGGGGCTTAACAATACGGTTTCTCCTTTCTTAGCCAGTTTATAGGCTGCTTCCACTGCATCTTTCATTCCGGTCTGCACATCGGCTACGGGCAGTCCGAAGCGGTCGAAAAACTCGTGTAGCTTTTCGTTATGCAGTCCCAGGTAAACCAGTGCCGAGCACTTTTCCCGTACCAGATCTTCTATTTCCGTATAGTCATTGCCTTTGTCTTTTCCGCCCAGTATCAGTACTGTCTTGGTAGTCATGCTTTGCAGGGCATACCAGCAGGAGTTGACATTGGTCGCTTTGGAATCGTTGATGAAGTCGATGCCGCGTACACGTGCCACTTTCTCCAGGCGGTGTTCCACTCCCTTGAAGTCGGAAAGTGCCTTGCGGATATTCTCTTTGGTGATACCTGCGAGGTTTGCCGAGATTCCGGCAGCTAACGAGTTGTAAAGGTTATGCTGTCCGGTCAATGCCAGTTCCTCCTGTTCCATGTTGAAGGCGATAGGCTCGGTGATCTTCACTTCATGATCTTCTACGTATGCGATGGCTCCGTCTTCCTTCATGGCTGCGAAAGGATACAGATGTGCTTTCAGACCATGTTTTGCCAGTTCCTGTTTGATGATCGGGTCATCGTTCCAGAAGATGAAGGCGTCATCGGTGGTCTGGTTCTGTGTAATACGGAACTTGGCATCGATGTAGTTCTGCATGCAATGGTCGTATCGGTCCAGATGATCCGGTGTGATGTTCATCAGTACGGCGATATTGGCACGGAAGTTATACATATTGTCCAGTTGGAAAGAACTGAGCTCGATGATGTAATAGTCATGGTGTTCTTCGGCTACTTGTAAAGCCAGACTCTTGCCAATGTTACCGGCGAGACCTACATTCAGGTCTGCGCTCTTGAAGATATGGTAGATCAGGGAAGTAGTCGTTGTCTTTCCGTTAGAACCGGTGATACAGATCATTTTGGCATCGGTATAGCGTCCGGCGAACTCGATTTCGGAGATGATCGGTGTACCCTGGGCTTTCAGTTTCAGGATCAACGGGGCGTCATTCGGGATACCGGGGCTTTTGATCACCTCATCGGCATTCAGAATGAGTTCTTCGGTATGATGTCCTTCCTCCCAGGCAATATGGTGGCTGTCAAGGAGTTCTTTATACTTATCCTTGATAACGGACATATCCGAAACAAATGTTTCAAGTCCTTTTACTTTGGCGAGTACGGCTGCACCGGCACCGCTTTCACCGGCTCCTAAAATTACAATTCTTTTCATTTACAGTAATGTGCTTTTGCTGTCCGACAGGCAGACTCTTCTCTCTTCCTTTTCATCCCTTCTTTTTCGCTCATCGGCTGCACACATCTTTTTAAAGTTAATAATCGGGTTAATACTCTCTTATATAATAAATTTTAATTAGGCACGGATTACACGGATTTCACGGTCTTACACAGCTATTGGTTTACTAAAACCGTGTTATCCGTGTCATCCGTGCCAGATAATTTTCATCTTATTTTTAATGTAATAATCGTTATCGCTGCCAGTACAATCGTTACAATCCAGAAACGGACGGTAATCTTTGACTCGTGGAACAGCTGGTCGGGTTTCGTGAATTTTACGGTACATCCCGGTTCTACCAGACTCATGGAAGTACGGAAATGATCGTGTATCGGAGTCCGTTTGAACAGCCGCTGTTTCACTCCTTTCCGTTTTCCTATCTTATAGTAGAAACGTTGCAGTATGACCGACAGGTTCTCTATCAGGAACACGCCACAGAGAATCGGTATCAGCAGCTCTTTGTGGATGATGATGGCAAAAACGGCAATGATACCACCGATGGTCAGACTACCTGTGTCTCCCATGAATACTTGTGCCGGATAGGCATTGTACCATAAGAAACCAATCAACGCACCGATAAATGCGCAAATGTAAATTACCAGTTCTTCCGATCCCGGAATGTACATGATATTCAAGTAACTGGCAAACTCGATGTGCGACGATACATAGGCAAGTACTCCCAGTGTGGCACCGATGATGGCGGAGTTTCCGGCTGCCATGCCGTCCATTCCGTCGTTGAGGTTTGCACCATTCGATACGGCAGTTACAACGAAAATCGTGATAATCACGAACAGTATCCATCCGGCTGTCTGTGCATGTTCGCCCATAAAACCAACCAGATCGGCATAATCTAAGTTATTGCTTTTGAAGAAAGGGATAGTGGTTTGGGTTGATTTTAAATCATTCGTTCCGTGGATCACTTCCATTTCCTGTCCCGGCGTATGAACTTCGATGTTCTCGCGGATGACTACATCCGGGCTTAGATACAGAGTCAGTCCTACAATCAGTCCCAGACCGACCTGACCAATGATCTTGAATTTGCCGTGCAAACCTTCCTTGTCTTTCTTGAATATTTTGATGTAATCGTCGGCAAAACCGAGTGATCCCAGCCATACGGTGGTTATCAGCATCAATATCATATATATATTGTCCAGCTTACCCAATAGCAGGCATGGTATGAGGATGGCTACGATAATGATAACCCCTCCCATACTTGGCACACCCACTTTGTTGACGCCAAACGGATCGGTCTTGGCATCACGCTGTGTTTCCGTGATTTGCTTCTTTTTCAGCAGATTGATGAATTTATCTCCCCAGATGCTTGATATAAGCAATGCGAGGATAACAGCCATCAAAGCACGGAATGAGGTGTAACCGAACATTCCCGCTCCGGGAAAATTGAGCTTATGCAGCCATTCAAACAGATAATATAACATCTCTTTTCTCTTTACAATTTAGTGTCTGCAATTTACAGTCTCTTATTGATGCCCCACGCCTGATAAGGAGCTGTCTGTTGCAAATTATTATAGGTTGTCAATTAAATATTTCTTTCAAAACTTCTTTGTCATCGAAGTGATGTTTCACTCCTCTGATCTCCTGGTAATTTTCGTGCCCCTTTCCGGCTACGAGGATTACATCTCCTTTCTCTGCAAGCATGCAAGCTGTACGGATTGCTTCTTTGCGGTCGGCGATACTAAGCGTTTTTCTCATATCTTCCGCATCCAGTCCGGCAAGCATATCGTTGATGATGTCTTGTGGCTCTTCAAAGCGGGGATTATCCGATGTTATAATCACCCGGTCGCTGGCTTTCGCTGCTTCTTTCGCCATGATAGGGCGTTTTCCCTTATCACGGTTGCCGCCGGCACCTACTACGGTGATCACTTTACCTTTGCCTTCGAGTACTCCGTGAATGGCATTCAATACGTTAATCAGTGCATCCGGCGTATGTGCATAGTCAACGATTGCTGTCACTCCTTTCGGAGAACGGATGGCATCGAAACGTCCGGCTACCGGATGGAGTGTACTAAGTGCTATGAGTACCTCTTCCTCTTTTTTGCCTAATAATACGGCTGCTCCGAACACTGCCAGCAGGTTGGAGGCATTGAACTTGCCGATAAACTGAACGGCTAGTTCATGTTTGTTGAAATCGAGCAGCATCCCTTCAAAATGGGACTCAATGACCCGTCCTTTGAAGTCGCTGAGGCTTCTTAACGAATAGGTGTAAACCTTGGAACGTGTATTCTGTGTCATCACCAGTCCATTCTTGTCGTCAAGGTTGGTGAGACTGAAAGCGTTTTTAGGCATATCGTCGAAGAACTTTTTCTTTGCCTTGAGATAGTTCTCTACGGTTTTATGATAATCAAGATGGTCGCGGGTCAGGTTCGTGAAAATCCCTCCTGCAAACTTTAATCCGCTGATACGTTTCTGAGCGATGGAATGAGAGCTGACTTCCATAAAGACGTACTTGCATCCTTCATCTGCCATTTGGCCCAATAAACGGTTTAGCGTGATAGGGTCGGGGGTTGTATGCTCTGTCGGAATCGGCTGGTCGTCGATATAGTTGCAGACAGTAGAGATTAATCCCACTTTATAACCGAAGTAGCGGAATGTATTATATAATAAGGTGGCAATGGTTGTTTTACCATTTGTTCCTGTGACACCGACCAGTTCGAATTGTTCTGTCGGATTTCCATAGAATGTCGTAGCAATCTTTCCTACTGCATCTTCGCTGTCTTTCACCTGAATATAGGTGATTCCTGCTACGGGCTCCTCCGGAAGGTCTTCACAAAGGATGGCAGTGGCTCCTTTCTGAATGGCGGCGGGAATATAGGCATGACCATCGGTCTGCGTGCCACGCATCGCCATAAATAGTTGGCCGGCTTCCACCAGACGGGAGTCGATGTTGACTCCGGTGATTTCTATCTTTGAATCTCCGGTCACTTGCACCGGCTGGATTGCTTTCAGTAACTCGTTTAATAACATATCTGTCCTACTTAATTTAATTCTTAATGCATCGTAAGCGTAATCGTTTGCCCCTTCTTAACGACACTGCCGTTGGCTATCGACTGGCTTTTTACTTTCCCGACTCCCACCAGATTAACTTTCAATCCTTTACTTTCCAATAGATAAACAGCATCTTTTGCTCCCATACCTACGACGCTCGGTACGAAGTTCTGCATGATACCCCGGCTCTCAAGAACCACAGCTTGAGGAGCGGGATGAGTGCTTCCCCATACTTCTTTCCCCGAGTCGGTGATTTTTCCCTGTATCTTTATATTCAGTTCTTCCAGTACCCGTTGCGTTTCCCTCATTTCTCCCGCCTTGACGTTCGGGATGACAACCGTATTTGTATCAATGGCACTGGTGAGCGGTAAGCGCAGGTCTTTTGCATAGACTCTTTCTGCAATCTTACTGAATACGCTACCCGCCATCAAACCTCCCGAAGCAGGCAGACCGGGTTTCTGGATAGAGACAATCATACTGTATTTAGGCTTTTCCGACGGGAAGTATCCGCAGAAACTGACGAGATAATTGGTTCTTCCCGTCTTATATCCCGCTGCTCCCTGCGAAATCTGTGCGGTTCCGGTTTTACCGGAAACATGGAACTGCTTGCTTCCCGCGGGTTTGGCGAGTCCTTCGCCTACTACTTTCCGTAGGATTTCCCGTATCTGTGCCAACGTTTTGTCCGAACAGATTTTCGGATTGATAACCTCGGTCGGGTATTCCTTTACCACTTCTCCGTCTCTGACAGCGGCTCTTACAAACTTCGGACGAATGGATACTCCGTTGTTGGCAATCGCATTGTAGAATGTCAGAATATTGATCGGCGGAACCTGAGTTTCATAACCGATACTCATCCACGGCAATGTCGTTTTCGAAAAATAGCGTTCTTTCGGACCGCGAATGTTCGGTTTTCCTTCTCCTGATATTTGCAGGTGGAGAGGTTGGTCAATGCTCATCCGTTTCAGTCCGTCTACAAATTTCTGCGGGTTACTTCCGTAAAAGTTTTCAATGATGCTGGAAGTTCCTACATTGGATGATACTCCCAGAATCTCGGTAACAGTCAGTTTGCCATATCCTCCGCGATGCCAGTTGTGGTCTTTCATGACACGACCGTGCATCGGCTTTTGTCCGTTGCCGGTGTCTACGATATAGTCCGGAGTGATTTTTCCGTCCTCCAGAGCTACCATGATAGATGCCGTCTTGAAAGTAGATCCCGGCTCAAGCATATCACTGATTGCATTATTGCGTACCTCGTAATATTCGCCGTCTCTGCCTTGGGTCATATTAACGATGGCTTTTACCTCTCCGGTTGTTACTTCCATCAATACGACTACACCTACGGTAGCATTCAGCTCTTTCAGTTTGTCTACCAATGCTTTTTCGCAAATATCCTGCATGCCTACATCGATAGTAGTGATCAGATCGCAGCCGTCGATAGGGGCGACATCGACAATATTCAGGTATTTGTTCATTACTTTCTGGCGGTGAGTCAGCCCGTCACGTCCTTTCAGAATCGTATCGAATGCAAGTTCTATACCGTTCTTGGCTCCTTGAGCTGTATCAGCATATACATCTCCCAAGGTGCGGGCTGCCAATGAGCCGAAAGGTTTCTTGCGCTGATTGTATGCCAGTTCCTTGAATCCTCCTTTATAACGGTTCAGACAGAAAACAGGCAGACGTTTCACCTCTTTATATTGTATATAGGAGATACGCTTCGGATAAATCAGGTAGTTACGGCTTTTTGCCTGTCGTCCTTTCTGAAGGTGCGCCTTGAATTGTGCCGCACTCTTATCAGGGAATATCTTGTGGAGTCCGATACAGATCGAATCCATATTTGCTTTGAGGATGGAATCCCGGCGTGCCTGATCCTTCTTTCTTCTTTTTTCGTCCTTTTCACCGGACATAAAGTCCATGTAGATTCTGTATTCAGGCAGTGAACTGGCCATTAGTTTACCGTCAGAAGAAATAATGTTTCCACGGTTAGGCTTCACCGTTACGTTTTCTTTTACGAAACGATCGGCTACATCCTGCCAGTACTGCCGTTCGGCAAACATGGTCACGCCTGCCTTAACGACAATTGCTACTCCTATCAATGCCATTATCAGAATGACAAAGAAGTAACGGGTCATTATATTTTTCTTATTTACTGCCACAGTGCCTATTTTCTTTTAAAACTCCCAACTCACACCTTATTTAATAAGATAAGGTGGATTGGTGGAAGTCTGCAAATCACTTTCCTTGTTTGATATATATTCCTCGATACGTGACTGACGGCTTTTCTCCATCAGCTCCGAACTACGGGTCAGCGCATCGTATTTAATGTCAATTAATTCTTTTTTCAGCCGGTCTATTTCAATCTGTTGTTGCTGGCTGGCATAACGGTTGTGGATATAGAAGATAACGAATACCATAATCAGTACCAACAGCTTCGTCTGCCGACGGAAAAAGTCTGTGGCGAGGATATCTCCTCCCAGAATACTTTTCAATGAGGTGCGTTTTTTCTTCTTGCCCTCTTCTGTCTTTTTGTCTACTATTTCTTCTTCCATATCTGAGACTATTTTTTCTCTGCTATTCGTAATTTGGCACTTCTCGACCGTGGGTTTCTTTCTATCTCCGCTTCGCCGGGAACAATCACCTTATTGTTGACTAACCGGAACGGGGTTTGCAGATTCCCGAAAAAGTCGGTTTCCGCTTTGCCTTCCACGTTGCCTGTTTTCATTATATTCTTCACCATCCGGTCTTCCAGTGAATGATAAGTGATAACCACAAGGCGTCCGCCCGGTTTGAGCGCTTCGGTAGCAGCTGACAGCATTTCTTTCAGTGCTTCCATCTCCTGATTTACTTCAATGCGAAGTGCTTGAAATACTTTCGCCAATTCTTTTTTCTCCCGTTCGCGTCCGAAAAGCGGCTTGATGATTTCCAAAAATTCACCGATTGTCCGGATAGACTGTCCGTTTCTGGCTTTTACAATGACAGATGCCAGTTTACGGCTGTTCTTCAGTTCGCCGTACAGGTAGAAAAGGTTTGCGAGCCGTTCTTCTTCGTATGTGTTGATGATGTCGGCTGCCGTGATTCCTGCACGTTTGTTCATGCGCATATCCAGTGCTCCGTCGAAACGGAAGGAGAAGCCGCGTTCGCTGTCGTCGAAATGGTGGGAGGATACGCCAAGGTCAGCCAGAATAGCGTCTACCTGCTCAATGCCATGATAACGCAGGAAATTCTGCAAATAACGAAAATTACTGCGTACAAAGGTGAAGTGGGTATCATTGACGATATTCCGTTCGGCATCCTCATCCTGGTCGAATCCCAGCAGACGTCCGCCTTCTCCAAGGCGTGAAAGAATCTCGCGCGAATGTCCCGCTCCTCCGAAGGTAACGTCTACATACGTTCCGTCCGGACGAATATTCATTCCGTCAACGCTTTCCTTTAGCAATACTGGTACGTGGTATGTCAAATCATCTTTCTCCATCTTGTCTATTTTCATCGTTCATAATCTCTTCTAATGCTGCACCAAACTCTTCGGGAGACATAAACGGTTGTTCTGCCCGTTCTTTTGCCCATATCTCTATCTTGTTGTCGATGCCGATAAATCGTATATCTCCATGGATATTACAAATCTGTAAGTAACGTTTCGGGATTAGTATGCGTCCGTTGCTGTCGGGCGTAACTATTTCGACGTCACTCACAAACTGTCTGAAAATGAGCTGGTGTTTACTATTCCATTTGTTCAGCCTGCTCCGGAGTTCGTTTAACTCCTCGTTCCACACGCTCTCGGGGTACAGTGTCAGGCAGTCTTGAAATACGTCTTTACGCATAATGAGTCTCTCTTCGGAGGCAGCTTGCAATTGCTTCCTGAAGGTGGCTGGGATGAACACTCTTCCTTTTGCGTCCGCCCTGACTTCAATATTGCCTAAAAAACGTATCATTTACCTTATTATAATAAAGAGACCGTAAAAGTAGGAAATTCCCCACAATTCCCCACAATTTTCCATAAAAATCTTTTAGAGAAGTTTTCAACCGATTGTTAAATGCTTATTTACTTGAAAAAGATGTGGTTTGGGAAATGCTTTATTAGTGGGGAAAACAGGAAAGATGCTATGCTTTTTTGTTTGTATTGAGGAAGAGTCTTTTTTTATTGAGCGGGAGTTTTTTTCTTTCGTAAGGGAGGGGGCATGCAGAATAGATTAGCAAAAAAAGGCAGAAGAGATTGTAACTCTTCTGCCTTAAACTAATACAATTAAAAATCTGCACTAAAATATCTAATTTGGAATTGATAAATAATATAGTTAAAGGTTTAGCGAAAATCTTTCAGTTCTTCCTGCAGTTTCTGGCGGGTGAAGAAGATACGGCTTTTCACGGTGCCTAGCGGGAGGTTCAGCTTTTCGGCAATTTCGCGGTATTTGAAGCCGGAAACGTGCATAGCGAACGGAACTCTGTATTCTTTAGGGAGTGCATTGACTACCCGGTGCATCTCTTTCAGGTCGTACGTTCTTTCCGTACTTTCAAAACCGGCATCCTGCGGTAAATTCAGATGATAAAGATTATCTGTCTGATCAATGAATGTCTGGTCGCGAACTACTTTACGGTAATTGTTGATGAAGATATTGCGCATAATGGTATACATCCATCCTTTAAAATTTGTGTCGGGCATATATTTGTCCTCGTTATCTAATGCTTTGAGTGATGTCTCCTGCAACAAATCGTTTGCTTCTTCGCGGTCGGTTGTCAGTTTGTATGCGAAACGGAGCAGTTCTTCCTGTACTCCTACTAAATCTTTTCTGAAGCTTAAACTTTTCATATACGTTGCTTTTAAAAAGTGAATATTCGTTTGTTTTTTTCGGTGATGCAAGTTTACGGCATTTTTGAGAATGGAATAGGGGATGAACCGACAAAATTTAGGGGAAAAACTATCAGCGGATAGTTTTTAGGTTATATTTGATAGTTTTTGGGTGTCCTTTTTTCAGGTTGAGAACTTAAATCCTGCATTTTCTGCCAAATTATTGCGATTAATAAAAAAGAACCGTTAATTTTGTGGCATCATTTTTATTTGAAAAGAATGACTGATGACTCTTTATTTTTAATCGATGTCGATAAGATACTTCGGACGAAAGCTCCGAAGCAATATAAGTACATCCCTAAGTTTGTGGTTTCTTATTTGAAGAAAATTGTTCATCAGGACGAGATTAATGTGTTCCTGAATGAATCGAAAGATAAACTGGGAGTGGATTTCCTTGAGGCATGCATGGAGTTCCTTGATGCGAAGGTGGAGGTGAAAGGTCTTGAGAACCTGCCTGTAGACGGTTTGTATACCTTTGTGTCCAATCATCCGCTGGGAGGGCAGGATGGAGTAGCACTCGGCTATGTGCTGGGACGCCATTATAATGGGAAAGTAAAGTATCTGGTGAATGACCTGCTGATGAATTTGCGTGGTTTGGCTCCTCTTTGTGTTCCTATTAATAAGACGGGAAAGCAGGCAAAAGACTTTCCTAAGATGGTGGAAGCCGGATTTCAGTCTGACGACCAGATGATCATGTTTCCTGCGGGGCTTTGCTCGCGGCGTCAGAACGGAGTGATCCGGGATCTGGAATGGAAGAAAACATTCATTATAAAAAGCATACAGGCGAAGCGAGACGTAGTTCCCGTGCATTTTGGCGGCAGAAACTCTGATTTCTTCTACAATCTGGCGAATGTTTGTAAGGCATTGGGTATTAAATTCAATATCGCTATGCTGTATCTGGCGGATGAGATGTTTAAGAACCGTCACAAAACCTTTACTGTCACTTTTGGTAAACCGATTCCCTGGCAGACTTTCGATAAGTCGAAGACTCCTGCTCAGTGGGCGGAGTATGTGAAGGACATTGTATATAAACTGTAACTGATAGAACACTATAACAAGAATATGGAAGAGATTATTAAACCGGTAAGCAAAGAACTGCTGAAAGCAGAGTTGACAGAAGATAGGCGCTTGCGAATGACCAATAAAAGTAATAATCAGATTTATATTATTACCCATCAGAATGCTCCTAATGTGATGCGTGAAATTGGTCGTTTGAGGGAAATTGCCTTTCGTGCTGCGGGTGGAGGAACAGGCATGTCGATGGATATCGACGAATATGATACCATGGAACACCCATATAAGCAGTTGATCGTATGGAATCCGGAAGCGGAAGAAATATTAGGTGGTTACCGGTATTTGCTTGGAACGGATGTGCGCTTTGATGAAGCAGGTGCGCCTATTCTGGCTACTTCTCACATGTTCCATTTCTCGAATGCGTTTATTAAGGAATATCTGCCTCAGACAATTGAACTGGGGCGTTCTTTTGTAACGTTGGAATATCAGTCTACACGTGCCGGCAGTAAGGGCTTATTCGCTTTGGATAATCTGTGGGATGGATTGGGGGCACTGACGGTCGTAATGCCGAATGTGAAGTATTTCTTTGGTAAGGTGACCATGTATCCCAGTTATCATCGCCGTGGACGCGATATGATTCTGTATTTCCTTAAAAAGCATTTTTATGATCGGGAAAAGCTGGTTACACCGATGAAACCGTTGATTTTGGAAACTTCTGATGAGGAATTGAAAGCTTTGTTCTGCAAGGATACCTTTAAAGAAGATTATAAGATATTGAATACGGAGATACGCAAACTGGGGTATAATATACCACCGTTGGTGAATGCCTATATGAGCTTAAGTCCTACTATGCGTATGTTCGGGACAGCTATCAACTATGAATTTGGTGATGTGGAAGAGACTGGTATTCTGATTGCTGTGGATGAAATCCTTGAAGATAAGCGAATCAGACACATCCAGACGTTTATAGAGAGTCATCCGGATGCGCTGAAGATGCCTTGTGAGAGCGAAGGAGTGTTTACTCCTAAGGTTGTTACACCGCAGGAAGGCTGTTGCCATTAATTTTCCGGTAAAGATCGAGCGCAAAGACATCGGTCATTCCAGATATATAATCAAGTACCGCCTGTATTCTTTCGTAGAGTACGGGCGATTTTATGTTATATTGGTCGGAAACGCGGTTGGTTAAAAGTTCGGAGTAGGCTTTCTCTTTTCCGGGTAGGGTGACAGCGTCTACCATTAGTTCCAGTAAGGTGCTGATTATGCGGAAGCCGGCCAGTTCAATGTCCAGGACGTCCTGCGAACGGTATATCCTTTTCAGGGATATTTCCGCACAATGGTTATAGGCGGCTGCCGGATCTTCGGAGATATGTTTGATAAGTGGCCCTTCGAAAGTGCCAGCCAGTATCTCTTGCTCGTGTTCCAGAAAGACACGGGTACACTCACGGACTAATAATCCGATAACGGAAGAACGCAGATAGGCGATCTGTTCATTGGTGTCGTTGACAATTTGGAAGGTGCTTCGAAGGCGTGACCGCCGGTCCTCGGAGAAAAAAGACATCAAAAGTTCCTTTGTTTCATCTGTCGTGAGGATCTTTAACTTGTGGGCGTCTTCGATGTCCATCATTTGATAACAGATGTCGTCTGCGGCTTCCACCAGATATACTAGCGGGTGTCGGGCGTACTTTAACGGATGTTTACTAAGCTGGATAAGGCCCAAGTCTGTCGCGATTTTGCGATAGCTCTCTTCCTCGCTGACAAAGAAGCCGAATTTAGATTTTTTGCCGGCAAGGCTCGATGAAAAGGGGTATTTTACGATGGAAGCAAGTGTTGTATATGTTAATACAAACCCTCCTCTGCGACGTCCTTCAAACTGATGGGTCAGTATGCGGAAAGCGTTCGCATTTCCTTCAAAATGTGTCAAATCTTCCCATTCCATCGGAGAAAGTTGCTCTCCGTCCGGTTGCTTTTCTTGTAGTCTTTGCCCTTTTCCCTCAGAAAAGAAAGTCGAGATAGCCCGTTCGCCGGAATGTCCGAAAGGCGGATTGCCTAGGTCGTGTGCCAGACAAGCAGCCGATACAATGGAGCCGATTTCCGGCAAGAAAGAACTTTCAAGTTCCGGTTGACGCTCTAAAATAGCTTTTGCTACATCATTGCCTAAAGACCGCCCTACGCAGGACACTTCAAGGCTGTGTGTTAGCCGGTTGTGTACGAAAATACTACCGGGTAGCGGGAATACTTGTGTTTTGTTCTGCAGACGGCGGAACGGTGCGGAAAATATGAGCCGGTCATAGTCCCGTTGGAACTCTGAACGGTTCTCTTGCCGTTCTTCGTGGAATTCTTCCATCCCGAAGCGTTTGGCTGATATTAGTTGATTCCAGTTCATCATTTTATTTACTATTTCACAGGTTACAGTTTGCAAATTGGTTGTTACCACATTATTTAACTGCAAACTTAACTAATTTTCAGTTCAAAATGTGTATTTTCGCCCGTTAAATAGTAAACATGCATTTATGAACGTTCAAGTAATCAATAAATCGAAGCATTCGCTTCCGGCTTATGCCACTGAATTATCTGCAGGAATGGATATCCGTGCTAATCTTTCTGAACCTATCACATTGGCGCCATTGCAGCGTTGCCTGGTGCCGACTGGAATCTATATTGCTCTTCCACAAGGATTTGAAGCCCAGATTCGTCCCCGTAGTGGGCTGGCTATCAAAAAAGGCATTACTGTACTCAATTCTCCGGGAACAATTGATGCGGATTATCGCGGAGAAATCTGTATCATTCTGATCAACCTTTCTTCCGAATCTTTTGTGATCGAGGATGGAGAGCGTATTGCCCAGATGGTGATTGCAAAGCATGAGCAAGCGGTATGGCAGGAAGTGGAAGTGCTGGATGAGACAGAGCGCGGAGCAGGGGGCTTCGGGCATACAGGACGAGGATAAGTACCGACGAGGATAAGTACCATAAAAAGAGAAAATGAATAAGAAAAATATTATATGGCTTTTGGTTGCTGTATGGACATTGGTTTCGTGCGGAACGGTGAAAAATGCAAAAGAAAAGCCAGCTGTCGTTTTGGCGCAGTCTTCACTAACGCCCGAACAGCAGCGGAAATATGACTATTTCTTTCTGGAAGCCATGCGCTTGAAAGAGAAGAAAGATTATGCGTCTGCTTTCGGATTGTTGCAGCATTGTCTGGATATTCACCCGAATGCGGCTTCTGCACTTTATGAGGTTTCACAGTATTATATGTTCCTCCGCCAGGTGCCGCAAGGACAGGAGGCGCTGGAAAAAGCGGTGGCAAGTGCTCCGGATAACTATTGGTATAGTCAGGGACTGGCATCGCTGTATCAGCAGCAGAATGAATTGGATAAAGCTATCACTCTGCTGGAACAGATGGCAGTGCGTTTTCCGGGAAAACAGGACCCGCTTTTCAATCTTCTGGACTTGTATGGGAGACAAGAGAAGTATGATGAAGTCATATCTACATTGAACCGTCTTGAAAAGCACATGGGCAAGAATGAACAGTTGTCTATGGAGAAGTTCCGGATCTACCTTCAGATGAAGGATGACAAGAAAGCTTTTCAGGAAATAGAAAGTCTGGTACAGGAATATCCGATGGACATGCGTTATCAGGTAATATTGGGTGACGTATATCTTCAGAATGGTAAGAAGCAGGAAGCTTATGACGTTTATCAGAAGGTGCTGGCTGCAGAACCGGATAATCCGATGGCTATCTTTTCGATGGCTTCTTACTACAAACAGACGGGGCAGGAGGGGCTTTATCAGCAGCAACTGGATACTTTATTGCTGAATAAGAAGGTAACACCTGATACTAAAGTGAACGTCATGCGCCAGATGATTGTGGAAAATGAACAGGCTGATAAAGACAGTACGCAAATCATAGCTCTGTTTGACCGGATCATGAAGCAGGAGCAGGATGATCCACAAATCCCGATGCTTTATGCGCAATATCTGTTGTCGAAGAATATGGAGGCAGAGTCAGTTCCTGTTTTGGAACAAGTGGTTGACTTAGACCCTACTAATAAAGCTGCTCGTATGATGTTGGTTGGAACTGCCGTAAGAAAAGAGGATTACAAGCAGATCATTAAGGTTTGCGAGCCGGGTATTGAAGCGACTCCGGATGCGCTGGAATTTTATTATTATCTGGCCATTGCCTATAATCAGGCAGAACAGCCGGATAGTGTGGTCAGTATTTGTAAGAGAGCATTGGAACATACGACAGCTGACAGCAAGAAGGAGGTCGTCTCAGACTTCTATTCTATTTTGGGTGATATGTATCATACTCAGAAACAGATGAAGGAGGCTTATGCTGCTTATGACTCAGCACTGGTCTACAATCCTTCCAACATTGGTGCGTTGAACAACTATGCTTATTACTTGTCAGTAGAGCGCCGTGATCTGGATAAAGCGGAAGAAATGAGTTACAAGACTGTAAAGGCAGAACCGAATAATGCTACTTATCTGGATACATATGCATGGATTCTTTTTGAAAAGGGAAATTATGCGGAAGCTCGTATTTACATAGATAATGCCATGAAAAGTGATGATGAAAAGAGTGATGTGATCGTAGAACATTGCGGGGATATCTATTATATGACTGGAGATGTGGATGGCGCGCTTTCCTATTGGAAGAAAGCACTGGAGATGGGCAGTGAGTCGAAAACATTGAAACAGAAAATAGAAAAGAAAAAATACATTGCAGAATGAGAAGAATCGCTTATTTTTTGTTGATTGCAGTCGTATTGGCAGGTTGTAAAAGCTCAAAGCATCTGACGACAACGGTGCCGGAAGTGACGGCACCCAGTTATCTGGCTTCCAAACTCCAGCTGACAATTCCAAGTAAGAACGGAAGTATGTCAGTTGGCGGTACCATGAAGATGAAAAGTCATGAACGGGTACAGATCTCCTTGTTGATGCCCATTATCCGTACGGAAGTGGCGCGCATTGAGGTTACTCCCTCCGAACTGTTGTTTGTCGACCGGATGAACAAGCGGTTTGTACGTGCAACCAAGAGTGAGCTGAAAGAAATATTGTCGAAGAACGTAGAATTTTCTCAGTTGGAGAAACTGCTGACGGATGCTTCCCGTCCCGGTGGAAAGACGGAACTATCCGGAAAAGATTTGGGAATCCCCAAATTGGAGAAAGCAAAAGTACAATTATATGAGTTTTCGACCAAAGAAGTGTTGATCACTCCGACCGAACTGACTTCCAGATACCGTCAGGTTTCTTTGGAAGAGCTAATGAAAATGTTGATGACTTTATTATGAAAAAACGCCTCTTTGTAATTCTGATAAGCAGCCTTTGGCTGGCAATTCCGCTTTCTGCCCAATCGAATAAGTTGATTCGTGAGTTGGAGAGTAAGCGCGGTGCGCTGCAGAAGCAGATCGCCGAGACAGAGTCGATTTTGCAGAATACAAAGAAGGATGTAGGCAGTCAGTTGAATGGTCTGGCGGCATTGACGGGACAGATTGAGGAGCGGAAACGTTATATACTTGCCATCAATAATGATGTGGAGAGTATCGAACGTGAGTTAGTATCCCTGAACCGTCAGTTGAATAGTCTTGAAAAGGATCTGAAAGAGAAAAAGAAGAAGTACGAAGCTTCTGTTCAGTATCTCTATAAGAATAAATCAATTGAAGAAAAGCTGATGTTTATTTTCTCTGCCAAGAATTTGGGGCAAACCTACCGTCGTTTACGTTATGTGCGCGAATATGCTACCTATCAGCGTTTGCAGGGAGAGGAAATCTTAAAAAAACAGGAGCAGATACGGAAGAAAAAAGCGGAACGTGAGCAAGTGAAAGCTGCCAAGGAGGGATTGCTGAAAGAACGTGAGAACGAAAAGGCGAAACTCGAGGCTCAGGAGAAAGAGAAGCGTACGCTGGTGGCCAATCTGCAAAAGAAACAGAAAGGGCTGCAGAGTGAGGTGAATAAGAAGAGACGGGAAGCAAATCAACTGAATGCCCGTATCGACCGATTGATCGCAGAAGAAATAGAACGCGCCCGCAAACGTGCTCAGGAAGAGGCTCGCCGAGAAGCGGCAGCCCGTAAGAAGGCAGATGCTAAGGACAAAACTTCCTCCGGAACCGGAACAGTTGCCAGACCGAAGTCGGAACCATTGGATGCTTTTACGATGAGTAAGGCGGATCGTGAGCTGTCCGGTAGCTTTGTTGCTAACCGTGGAAAACTTCCGATGCCCATATCCGGACCTTACATCATAACCAGCCGTTATGGACAGTACGCTGTTGAAGGACTTCGTAATGTGAAGCTGGACAACAAAGGAATTGATATTCAAGGAAAGCCGGGGGCACAGGCTCGTGCCATCTTTGATGGTAAGGTAGCAGCTGTGTTCCAGTTGAACGGACTATTTAATGTTCTGATCCGGCATGGTAATTATATTTCCGTTTACTGTAATCTTTCTTCTGCTTCGGTGAAGTCCGGTGATACAGTGAGTACAAAGCAGGCTATCGGACAGATATTTTCTGATGGCGCAGATAACGGACGAACGGTATTGCATTTCCAGTTGCGCAGAGAGAAAGAAAAATTGAATCCGGAACCTTGGTTGAATCGTTAATCTAAATATAAGACACACTTAGTATGAAGTTAACAAAAATACTGATACTTTTACTGGCCTTTTGGCTCGAACCATTGTCTGCATCTCCCTATTTCTCCTTTAAGAAATATCAGGTGGAAGATGGCTTGTCACATAATACGGTATGGTGTGCTATACAGGATAGCTATGGATTTATCTGGCTGGGCACCAGTGACGGTCTGAACCGCTATGACGGTCGGGGCAACAAAGTTTATCGGAATGTCTTGAACGATAAATTCTCATTGGAGAACAACTTCGTTGAAGCGTTGATTGAGGAAGATCAGAATATATGGGTCGGAACTAACTCCGGACTGTATATTTATGATCGGGCAACGGACCGTTTCTCTTATTTCGATAAGACTACTCAGTACGGTGTATACGTCAGTAGTGAGATCAAGAAGATTATAAAGACAGAGAACGGGCTTCTCTGGATTGCCACGTTAGGACAGGGGCTTTTTATTTATGATCCCAAGACTGAGGTGTTGACTCAGAATAGCATTCAGACTTCTTTTGTCTGGGATGTTTGCCAAAGTTATGATAAGAAGAAAGTATATGCTTCTTCACTTCAGGAAGGGCTACTTTGTTTCGATGAAAACGGTAAATTTCTGCAATCGTATAGAGTTTCATCAGATGTGAATTCTCCGGATAGTTACAAGATCAATTGTGTGTTGGATATCGAGGGAGAAGTATGGTTGGGAGCAGGTAACAATTTGCTAGGGAGGTTGAATCATGAAACCGGAATCATAGAGAATTACATGGCTCCTTCGTTGAATTTCGGTGCGGTTCGCAGCCTCCTCAAATATACCGAGAATGAATTGCTGGTAGGAACCGATAACGGACTCTATCTATTCAATCGTGAGTTGAAAACTTTTCTTCGTGCAGATAATCCGGCTGATCCGAGAAGTTTAAGTGACCAGGCCATCAACGGTATGATGTGGGATGCGGAAGGTGCTCTATGGGTATTGACGAACTTGGGCGGTATCAACTACATGTCTAAACAGACCAAACGTTTTGATTACTATTCCCCCGCTTATCTGTCGGGGATACCGGGAGCGGGAGAGGTGGTCGGACCATTCTGTGAAAATAAGGACGGAAACATCTGGATTGGTACCCAGAGTGGTTTATATTTCTTCAATGCCGTTACACGGGAACTTTCGGAGCATCCTATCGGAGGCGTAAAGGGGCAGAAATACGATATTCGTTCTTTAATGCTAGACGGTGATTGTCTCTGGATTGGTACTTATGCAGAAGGAATACGTGTTCTTAATCTACGTACCGGCTCGATAAAAGAATATACACATTCTCGGGGAATCCCCAATACGATTTGTAGTAATGATGTGTTGTGCATGTATAAGGATCGGAAAGGTGAAATTTTCGTCGGGACAAGCTGGGGCTTATGCCGGTATAATCCGGATGCCGACAATTTTATGACTATCACCAGTATCGGTTCTATGATCTCCGTTGGCGATATATATGAGGATATGTACAATAATCTGTGGATAGCAACTACCAATAGCGGTGTGTTCTCCTACAATACCCTTAGCGGACATTGGAAACATTTCCAGCATGAACGGGAAGATTCGACTACCATTACCAGTAACTCGGTTATCACCGTGTTTGAGGACAATAAAGGGGTGATGTGGTTTGGCACGAATGGGGGAGGATTATGTTCCTTCGACCCTAAAACAGAAGCATTCATCGAATTTGATTCTTCACTTCCCAACAAAGTGATCTACTCCATTGAACAAGATCAGACGGGGGACTTCTGGATATCCAGTAATGCGGGGATTTTTAAGATTAATCCAATATCCAGAGCTCATTTCCGGCAGTTCACGATTAATGATGGCTTGCAGGGAAATCAATTTATGGCACGGTCTTCTTTAAGATCCTCCGAAGGCAAATTGTATTTTGGCGGAATTAATGGTTTTAATGTTTTCCAGCCGGAGCGTTTTGTCGATAACGCCTACATTCCTCCGGTATACGTGACTGATATCCGTCTGTCTTACCTGAATGATGAACAGGAAGTGAAGAAACTGCTTCAACTGGGAAAACCGGTTTATATGGCTGACAAGATAACCTTGTCTTATGAAAATAATAGTTTCACGATTCGTTTTGTGGCACTTAGTTATGAAGACCCGGCAAGAAACAGATATTCTTATATATTGAAAGGAGTCGATAAGGAATGGATTACCAATTCCGAGAACAACTCCGCTTCTTACACCAATCTGCCTCCCGGAGAATACGAGTTTGAAGTGCGCGGCTCTAATAATGATCATCAGTGGAACGAGAAAACCACTACTCTGAAGGTAGTGATTACTCCCCCTTGGTGGCGTAGTTCTTTCGCTTATTTTATTTATATCCTTCTGCTGATGGGGTGGATTGCCTGGATTGCCTGGCGTTGGAATCTCCGTGTCAAGCACAAATACAAACGTCGGATGGAGAAATACCAGATTGCTAAAGAACAGGAAGTTTATAAATCAAAGATCGGCTTTTTTATTAATTTGGTACATGAGATACGTACCCCTCTCAGTCTGATACGTTTACCTCTTGAAAAGTTGCAAGAGATAGAGCATGAAGGAAAAGAAGCGAAATATCTGTCTGTGATAGATAAGAATGTGAATTACCTTTTAGGCATTACGAATCAGCTGCTCGACTTTCAGAAGATGGAAAACGGAGCTTTGCAATTGAATTTGGTAAGCTGTGATATAAAGGAGCTTGTGAATGATATATATAGCCAGTTCACTAGTCCTGCGGAGTTGAAAGGCATTGAATTGGTGTTGACGGTACCCGATCAGGAATTGGTATCGATGGTTGATCGGGAAAAGCTGAGTAAGATCTTGGTGAACCTGATAAGTAATGCTATCAAATATGCCCATGCACGCATTGATTTGAAACTTGTGGCAAATGATGCGGGGTATGAAATATATGTGAGTGATGATGGTCGTGGAGTACCTGACTCGCAGAAAGAGAAAATATTTGAAGCTTTCTATCAGATGCCGGATGACAAGGTAGCCACGGCAACAGGTACTGGTATCGGATTGGCTTTTGCAAAATCTCTGGCAGAGGCTCATCAAGGTAGCCTTCGTCTTGAAGATAACGAACCGCAAGGCTCTTCGTTTGTGTTATCTCTTCCTTTGAACAAGGAGGCGGTAGAAGAAACTACCGACATCGTTGAGGTACATTCTGAAAGTGAGGGGACGACAGAGAATATTTCTTCGGAATTCTCGGGAAAGAAATTCACTGTATTGTTGGTGGAAGACAATGTCGAACTATTGAACCTGACACGCGATTCATTGCTGGCTTGGTTCCGTGTGCTGAAAGCTTCGAATGGACGTGCAGCTCTTGAGATACTTGAACAAGAAAGTGTAGATGTTATAGTCAGTGATGTCATGATGCCGGAAATGAACGGTTTGGAACTCTGTAGTAAAGTAAAATCTGAAATAGATTACTCACATATTCCGGTTATTCTGCTGACGGCAAAAACAACCTTAGAGTCTAAGGTGGAAGGCCTTGAATGTGGAGCCGATGTGTATATAGAGAAGCCATTCTCTATCAAGCAACTGCACAAGCAGATTGAGAACCTGCTCCGGTTGAGGCAGTCTTTCCATAAGTTGATGGCTAGTTTATCCGGAAATGCGACTCAGACTTCAGCAGAGCTTGCGATGTCTCAGAGAGACTGTGAATTTGTTGCTAAGATACAGGAAGTCATTGCCGACCAGCTGGCAGACGAGAACTTCTCCATTGATACTCTTGCAGAGCAAATGAACATGAGCCGTTCTAATTTCTATCGAAAGATAAAGGCATTGTCGGGTATGTCGCCCAATGATTACCTGAAGGCTCTGCGTATGAATAAGGCGGCTGAATTAATCCGGGGAGGTACACGTATTTCTGAGGTTGCGGCACAGGTAGGATTTACTTCCTCCTCCTATTTTGCCAAATGTTTCAAGGTACAATATGGTGTTCTTCCTAAGGAATATATTAGCCAGCTTTTGAATTCAGGAGAATCAGCAGAGATTTCTTCGGATGCTGATCCTAAAGTCTGATTCTGGTCTGTTAATGAAAGATGGGGCAGGACTTGACAAACCGTTTTTTATATTGTATATTTGTAAGTAGCAACAGACTGTAAATTCGATAAGATTGATAATATAGATGGAAAATTAGTATATTTAAGTATAATATAATAACAGATGGCATGCATTTCTGCTTCGGGTAATGCTTGCTGATTGGTCTGCTACAAGCTAAGGGCTGTGATTCTTTATAGGGATTACAGCCCTTTTTGTTGCTAAAAAGTGATATTTATTCCTGTAGGAAAGATATGAATGTTTATAATAAACTTGGATACCGTTTATAATAAACGATGAAAGAATTTATTAATAAACGATTGGATATGAACGCAGCATAGGTTGATATTTTTTAAATAAATACTAGCGCTGACTTCAAAATATTCTTTTTGTCTTTGATGATATAATGTTTTTTATTTACAGAGAATCTTTTCTCTTTTTGTGTCAATTATCTGAACAGATTGTGGCATGACGGAAGAATGATATTCTAAATTCGATTTTTATTTTCGCTTTGTTAACGGTTAATGGAAAAAAAGTCTTTTCTTTGTATCATCTTAAAAATAATGTAACTATGAGAATCTATTTATGCCTGTTATCCTTCTCTGTTCTGTTGAACATTTCTTGTAATTCCAAACATGCCGGGAAGACAGAAGATGCTGAAAAAGATACTTATGTCAATCCATTGTTTACGGAAGGCCCTAATCCAAATGCGATTTACCATGATGGAAAATATTATTATACCCATGAGACCAATGATCAAATATTCTTATGGGTAACTACCGACATTACTGACATGCCCCGCTCCACCTGTAAGGAAGTTTGGGTACCCAAAGATCCTTCAAACTCTTATCATCTCTGGAATCCTGAAATCCGAAATATCGATGGCAAATGGTATATCTATTTTGCGGCTGATGACGGGAATACGGATAATCACCAAATTTATGTGATTGAAAATGACTCTCCTGATCCAATGCAAGGGGAGTTTCGTATGAAAGGAGCGATCATGACCAATCCGGAATGGAATTGGGGGATACATCCTTCCACTTTTGAGCATAAAGGGGAACTTTATCTTCTGTGGTCAGGCTGGCCTAATCGCAGAATTGGCAGTGAAACACAATGCATTTATATAGCCCGAATGGAAAATCCCTGGACATTGGCTACGAAAAGAGTCATGATCTCGCAGCCGGAATATGAATGGGAACGGCAATGGATTAATCCGGATGGCGGACGGACGGCTTATCCGATTTATGTGAATGAAAGCCCTCAGTATTTCCATTCCAAGGATAATCAAACGGTGATTGTATACTATTCAGCCAGTGGTTGTTGGTCTCCCTATTATTGTACCGGAATGTTGACTGCCGATGCGGACAGTGATTTGTTGAACCCTGCTTCTTGGAAGAAAAGTCCTGTTCCTGTATTTCAGCAGAAGCCGGAAGATGGAGTATACGGACCGGCTGGTCTTTCGTTTATACCTTCGCCCGATGGAACAGAATGGTATGTGTTATATCAGGCGAGGAGCATCCCGAGTGGGAATACAGGAGAGTCGGAAACCCGTAATCCACGATTGCAGAAGATAGGATGGGATGCTAACGGAATGCCGGATTTGGGTATTCCTCTTCCTGTGAATACTCCGTTGCCTAAGCCATCCGGTACGGTTACAAATCAATAATTATTGAGGGAAGAAACTCGGCCGTTAGTACTTTGCGTTGTTCTTGATTTGCCACAAATAGACTGGTTGAAAGAACTTCGCCTGTTGTTCCATCGTTTGTTACTACAGCTACTTGTCTGACTCCTTCCAGTGGCTGGCCACTCCAAGGAGAAATAATGTGTTTACGCTCACATGAGTCATTACCGGAAGTGGTCAGGCATTCATTGTTGAGGAGTATAGACTGGTCTTTGTCGCTTTGGACACTATTTGTCTGATTTCTAAAGCCTACTTTCCATCCCATACCGGAAGGATGGTTGCCCAAAGCGAGTATAGAACTGTTTCCTATGCTTATCAAAGCATTTCCTATTCTATGAGTATTTACTATTTCCTTGATTCTGTCCAAAGCATAGCCCTTAAGAAATCCTGATAGATTTATGGCAGTACCTGCTTGGTGGAAGAAGATGCTTGATGCTTCAGGTGATAGATGTATTGAATGTATTGTATCTTGGTTATAGTTCTCCGAATGAATGGTGATGTCGAAACATCCTATTGTTTTTTTATGATATTCTATGCACAGCGCGATCATCGAAAAGAGAGACTGGCTTATCACAACGGGAGTTGTAGAAGCTGCCTGATTGACTAAAGCCAGTTCACTTGAAGGATCATAATAATTGGCTGTTCTTTCCAGTTGGCAGAGCGTGTCGTATATATGATTGACTGCAGACATTAATTCTTTCTCCGATTTCTGACAACTGAGTATGATATCTACGCGTGTATGCATGGATGAGAACCAGGCATAGAGAAGCCCGTCGTTGTCATGTGTCTTATATATATGCTGAATGGTATGCTGCATTTATTCTTTATTGATATATTAATAAGATGAGGTTGTGCCAACGTTTTGACACAACCTCTCATTTATCATATATAGAATTTATTCTATTTAAGTCTGAATACTTCCGAATATATTCCTTGATCAGAGCCTTGGGGCCATAGACAAATACGTCCAAATAATGTCCCCCTTTTTAAAGCTGTTTGAAACATACTATTATTACTATAGTCTCTAGTGGCAAAAGTATATATTTTACCAGTTTCATCGTATTGTATAAGATCCTCTGTTTCGTCATAACGATCTACATTATGTTCAGCATCACTCAAAAATTGTGTGGTACTTAATAACATGATCATACGGTCAATACCAGTACCTGCTATTTTATTTACTTTAAATGAAGCATTAACCTTATTACCATTTAGAGTCATTTTAGCATCTTCTACTAAATAATAAGGAGTCACTTCAACATCTTGTGTAGCAAGTCCATTCAGCTTTATTTCAATAGTGTCACGACCTTTATCGCTCCAAGGACCATTACCAGCCTTGGTAATCAGTTGATATTCCCCATCAAAAATACAAATGGAGAACTCTCCATTCTGGTTTACAAAAACTTCTACGGGGTCATGCTTTTGATAGCCGCGCTGATATAACTGCAGTTTGACGGCTTCATTGCCACGTAATTGTAAAGCCTCTCCTTTATAAACCACACGCCCTTTTATAAAAGAAGTTGGTTCATCATAATTATCTTTTGTACAGCTCATTAATGAGAAAGCCGACAAGATGACCATTGAAAATATTTTCGATATTGTTTTCATCTTCATTTTTTCTTTTTAAGTTACTGATAAGGATTTTTCACTAACTTCGGATTATTATTAATCCAACCATTATCAATTTCTGAATAATATTGTGCGTCTGTACATTTTAACGGGCGACGCCATAAATCCAATTTTTGCATATCTTTTTCAATGAATACCCATTTCCCATCATTAGGATCACCTGAAGCAACCACCTTAAATGGCCATAATCCTAGGCGTTGTGAAGTTCTTGCTGTTGGTTCACCAGTCCATATTTTACTCGCTTCCATCCAGCGCTTCAAGTCCCACCAGCGATTACCTTCAAATGCAAATTCTACCCGATATTCATGCATGATTTTTTTATGATCAATCGTGTTTAATGGAAGAATTCCAGCCCGACTACGCACAGCATTAATATATTTCAGTGCTTCTGTATCAGTATTATTTCGTGATAGCTCCCAGCTAGCTTCAGCAGCAATCATATAAGCCTCTGCAATACGGAAATAAACATTCCACATTTCAGAACCACGTCCGATAGTACCTGCAGAAGGGGTAGCATCCAGATATTTGCGTACATAGAAACCAGTACGATTTATTTCGCGGTCATTACCACCAAAAGGCCCATTATTTGCTGTGATTAACTTCCCTTCTTCGTCATAAGAATTACGGGCTCCAGTGACTTCAGACCATGAACCATTTTCTTTTCGTAGCTGTCCTGCTTGTAATTCGATGACCTTACTGTCAAAAGTAGCTCCGGGCACAATAATGGAGCCCATCAATCGAGGGTCACGCTCCATGAATAGCTCAGTTGGTTCGGTAAAGAATTCCGGATTTTCAGGGGTGCCAATTTCAAATGGTACACTTGTTCCTTTTTGCTCTTCCGTAGCGTCAAGCGGCTCGAAGGCCTCAACTAGATTTAGTAAAACAGATAAACGGTCACTTCCTGTATCCTGCTCTATACTTTTGGGTAAGTTTCCTTTTGTAAACTGATGCGTTTGTCCTGGAGAAACATAATCACGGCACCAAATGACTTCCGTATTGCCATCTTTTTGACATACAGCTTTATAAAAATTGTCTGCATATGCTTTGTGAGTCTGTTCTGATGCTAACATTAGTTTGTAAGGTCCATTCTCTATGACATCCTTTGCTGCTGCTAGTGCTGTTTTGTAATATTCTTGAGCTTTGGAAGGAGGTATCCCCACTTCTCCGCCATTTGTGCGCAATTGCGGATGTGCTTCAGCAGTATTATAGGTCGCTAATGAAGCTGCAGTCAAAGCTGCACGTGCCTCCAGCATTTTCGCTACCCAGTAATTAGCGCGTGCGGAGTTTTTATTAGTATCCTTTGTTAACATTTTAGCCGCTTCCTGACATTCTGAAATAACATAATCGTATAAATCGGCTTCAGTAGAACGAGGTACCTGTAGAGTTGTGATATCCATACCTGGAGTATAATTGAATATCTCATCATTTATTATAGGTACACCACCCAAAGTACGTCCCATACAGAAATAAAGCCATGCACGGATATAACGTACTTCACCTATATAAGCTGTTTTCGTGGCCTCATCTACGGCGTCTGAAGGTTTAATGCCTTCTAGGAACTGATTAAGATCATGTACTAGGGTATAATCATACGTACGCCATTTGTTTCTGTCAATATTCTCGTCACTATTTGTGTCGAAATGAATTACTTCATCCAGCATCGTCCATTGATCCCAGTCATCAATGCGTTGTCCTATTGTGACACGTCCATAAAAATTAGCCAATACTGATTTAACCAATGTAGGGTCACCAAAAGTCTGATCTTGGGTTAATAATGTATCAGGCTTTGTATCCAAGAATCCACTACAACTACCTAATGATAACATTGTAGCAGTCATTATTGTATATAAATATTTTTTCATTGTTTATTAAAATTTTAGGTTTACGCCAATATTTATTACTCGCATCGGAGGATAATCCAAACCATTGTCAGATGCACATTCCGGATCCATGACAGAAAGGTTTGATAGAGTCAGTAAGTTTGTACCTGAAACGAACAGTCTTAAATTACTAATGCCAGTCTTGTTTAGCCATGTTTTGGGGAATGTGTAACCAACTTCCAGATTACGTAACTTTAGATAAGTTACATTATGTAACCAATATGAACTTTTATCATAAGCACTAGTTTCATCAGTATTTAGACGAATCATCGGATATTTACCCGGAATTAAGGGGCTGTTAGCATCCCATATATCAGATAAATGCCATGCGTCTTTCAACACTTCATCAGGGCTGTTTCCATCATTCTGAAACGGACGGGCTGTCTCATAACACTGATTCCATGATGTCATACCAGAGCCAGTCCAATCCATAGCCAAATCAAATCCTTTCCATGATGCGGAAAGATTAATTCCAAAATTAAGAGTAGGAGTACTATCTACACGATATCCAATAGGACGTTCATCTAAATAATTGATTACACCATCATTGTTTTGATCCTTATACATAATATCCCCTGGAACTACCGTACGATTACCTTTTCTGTCATTATCAATTGGATAATTAGCAATTTGTTCCCAGTTTTGAAAACGACCGATAGCTTCGTATCCCCAGTTTACGTATCCTACACGGTGCCAAATGCTGTTACGATATTCATCCCATGAATTACTGAAACGTGGCTTATACTGTTCCCAATCCCAGAATCTGGAATAGGTTATATTGCCACCAATGCTATAATTGAAGTCATTGATATGGTCAGTCCACGTAATTGAGGCATCAAAACCTTTATGCATATCTGATTTCAGATTCTCCTTTGGTAGACTAAAACCTGCTTCATTCGGTATTAATACATCATAACGGGCTTCAGGAATTCCATCACGTACACGACGAAAATAATCAAATTGAACATTCAAACGGTTATTGAGAAAACCTAAATCTACGCCAATGTCTAGAATCTTCGCTGTCATCCAGGATAGTGTCTGGTTAGGTAGTCCGCGAGTAGAGGTTCCTACTACCCAATTCCCATCAATTACAGCACCACCACTGTTGTAATTATAACCAGGTAGGTAATCAAAAGCAGAATAGTCAGAAACGGCATCATCACCAACTTCTCCATATGAACCACGTAGTTTAAAGTTAGTAACGATTTCACCAAGTTTGCTTTCTTTCCAAAAATTTTCTTCAGAAATACGCCAACCCAATGACGCTGATGGGAAGAATCCCCAACGATTGTCTGGGCGAAATTTCCATGAACCATCCCAACGAGCTATTAATTCAATTAAGTATTTGTCAGCATAGCTATAATTGATACGTCCCAAATAACCCATACGAGCCTCTGTTCTATTTCCATCGTCATTAAACTCTTGAATTTCTTTCAGACGAATCAAATCCATTGCATTAGAAACCGGTGTAGAATGAATCCACATTTTAGGGCGTTTACGTTGACTTGCCTCAAATCCAGCTACGGCAACGACTGCATGTTTCCCGAATTTACGATCAAAATTTAACTGGAAGTTTGAAAATTGATCCTCTACCTTCTCACGATTACGTTCACGATAAGGGTTTGACATACGATTGGTTACATAGTAGCTGTCTGTTTGTTCATTATAGCCATATAATTCATAGGTGAACTCTTGGTTATCCAGTTCGTTGTATGCATAATAGTACCCCAACATTCCTTTGAATTTTAATCCTTTCAGAATTTCATATTCAGCAGTACCGTTCATTTGAATTACACGCCATACGTCCGAGACCTTTCCTGTTGTTTCGTAATTTAAAATTGCAAAATTAGTTTCCGGTTGATCAGATACCAACTGCGGATAATTGGGATTATCATTGGCAAATGGACGTTTGGTTGGTTGATTTTTCATTGTTGCGAAACGAGGTAGCCATGTATCATCACCTCCCGGTACTCCAGGATGACGACGATCCTCAATGCGTCCATTCATGCTTGCACCTACTTTAAGACGTTCATTTACATTCATTTCAATATTCATTTGCACATTCGTACGACGAAATCCGCCATAATTGCGAATAGTTGCATCTTGATTAATGTGGGATACTGCTACATAATAATTTGCTTTATCTGTACCTCCAGAGAAATTCGTATTGATATAATATTGCGGAGCACTTACCCAGATATAATCTTCCCAGTCCCATCCTTGATATTTAGCGTCTGTACCACTCATCCATTTTTCATATTCTTCTTTACTATAACGACGAGAATCATCATTACGCCCAGAAAATGTTTCTGCAGTTACATATGCATGAACATAATCTTTTACATTAGCGGGGCTAACATATTTGGAGTTTTTTTGCCAGCCATAATAGGCGTTAACAGAAACTGTATTTTTAGAATTACGGCTACCTTTCTTTGTAGTAACAACTACTACTCCATTCGCAGCACGTACACCATACAAAGCAGCTGATGCATCTTTTAATACAGATATAGACTCGATATCGTTAAAATCCATCTGACTAAACTGCCCTGTATCCGAAATAACGCCATCAATTACAAATAACGGAGTACCCATATTACGAATTTGCAAAGCTGTTTCAGCCCCAGGGCGTCCATCTTGTTGACGAGTATTTACACCTGCAATTTTACCAACTAAAGCTCCACCTGCAGTAACAGCAGAAGAACGGGCAATTTCTTCGGATTTAATAGAAGACACAGCCCCTGTCAACGTTGCTTTCTTTTGTGACATACCGAAACCTGTAATGACTACTTCATCTAAAACTTGCGTATCTTCCTGTAAGGTCACAGTAATTTGTCTCGACTCTCCTACAGCAACATTTTGTGTTTGATAACCGATAAAAGAAATCTCCAATCTTGTTTTAGGAGCAACATTTAGAGAAAATTCACCATTTATATCAGTGATTGTGCCGGTAGTTCCCCCTACTTCTTTTACATTGACTCCAATTAATGGTTCACCATTGGCATCAATAACAGTGCCTTTTACAATACGTTGTTGTTGGGTAGAGTTCACTATTAATGTATTTTCATCTATTATACTAGTGGCGTGAATATAACTACTAGGCAATAATGAAAATGCAGTCAGACAGAGTGGAATGCACCACATCTTGTTATGGCTTAAAAACCAAAACATTTGTTCTTTTCTTTTCATAGCAAATAAATTTTGTCACCGATATTATACATCTTATAATTAGTATAATACGGATGAGTGTTTAAAATATATTGAATAATTTCACTTTTATTGGATTAGCTCATCACTTGTTCAACATTTTCTCCATTAGTATCTTCATCCAATGTCCTCCGATTACCGAACGAGCCTTAAACCCAGTCATCTGATTAGTTTTTGTATCATACCAGT
>NZ_KV804387.1:0-218 GCF_001811315.1 Bacteroides sp. HMSC067B03
GGAAAAGACCTGAAGGAACTGCTGTCTGCCGGGGATCAGGTGAAGATTGAACTCGGATATGATTCCAACCTGTACACGGAATTTGAAGGATATATATCGCTGATCGGCTGGGGTGTTCCCGTGACGATCCGGTGCGAAGACGAAATGTATAACCTGAAAAGAAAAACAGTGTCCTATTCCGCAAAGAATGTCACACTGAAGAAACTGCTTGCAGACGT
>NZ_KV804388.1:0-1007 GCF_001811315.1 Bacteroides sp. HMSC067B03
TTTTACCAAGTTCTCGTAGGACTAGTTAACACCTTGACCACCGTCCTGGCGCTTGTCATCATCGACAAAGTGGGACGTAAGAAACTGGTTTACTACGGCGTATCGGGCATGGTCTTTTCCCTTCTCCTGATCGGTGCTTACTTCCTTTTCGGCGAAAGCCTGGGAGTATCCAGCCTCTTCCTGCTCGTTTTCTTCCTGTTCTATGTATTCTGCTGTGCCGTTTCCATCTGCGCCGTGGTATTCGTGCTCCTCTCGGAGATGTATCCCACCAAGGTGCGCGGACTGGCCATGTCCATTGCAGGATTTGCCTTGTGGATCGGGACGTACCTGATCGGACAGCTCACTCCATGGATGCTCCAGAACCTTACCCCCGCCGGAACATTCTTCCTGTTCGCCGTCATGTGCGTGCCTTATATGCTGATTGTCTGGAAACTTGTGCCGGAAACCACCGGAAAGTCGCTGGAAGAAATTGAAAGATACTGGACCGGTTCGGAACAGCGGGAAAAAAGACCTTAATAACAATAAACTAACAACTGAGAAGTATAGAGGGGCCACAGGCGGTTTTTGTATGGCCATTCAAAAAAACGTTTCCCTGCCTGCCGTGCCTCTGTACCTATCTATAATAAAAACAATATTATGGATTTTAAGAAATTAGCGAATCAATACCGGGATGAGCTGCTGGAAAACGTCCTTCCTTTCTGGCTCGACCATTCCCAGGATCATGAGTCTGGCGGTTATTTCAGCTGCCTGGACCGTGAAGGGAAGGTTTTCGATACGGATAAGTTCATCTGGTTGCAGGGACGTGAGGTGTGGATGTTCTCCATGCTTTACAACAAAGTAGAGAAACGACAGGAATGGCTCGATTGTGCCGTTCAGGGTGGTGAGTTTTTAAAGAAATACGGACATGACGGGCAGTTTAACTGGTATTTTTCACTGGACCGTTCGGGTAGACCACTGGTAGAACCGTATAATATTTTTTCATATACGTTTGCCACGATGGCCTTTGG